>JALZAO010000253.1 GCA_030948305.1 Pseudomonadota bacterium | reverse complement strand
TCGGTACGCCGCGTCGAGCTCTGCCGGATCGAACCGATAGCGCGCGGGCAAGCCGAACAGCGCGAAGTAGTCTTGGGAAAAATCGATCATGGTCTTCGTCCTCCCGTCTTGCGGGAAGGATCGAGGCGGGGTTCGCAAGCGGCAGGAGCCGGTCGCTCGCCCCATCGGAGCGAACGTCTTATATGTTGAAGCTTTCCCCGCAGCCGCACTCGTCTTTCACGTTCGGATTGTTGAATTTGAAACCCTCGTTCAAACCCTCGCGCGTGAAATCGAGCTCGGTCCCGTCAAGGTACGGCATGCTCTTGGGGTCGACGATCACGGTGACACCATGGCTTTGGAACCGATGGTCCTCGGGCCGGATGTCGTCGGCGTATTCGAGCTTGTACGCGAGTCCCGAGCACCCCGTCGTGCGCACGCCCAGGCGCAAGCCCACGCCCTTCCCCCGCTTGGTCAGGAACTTCGCGACATGGCTTGCTGCGGTCTCGGTGAGCGATATCGTCATCTTCGTATCAGGCAACCGCGGCAGTGCCGGCGGGCGCGTTCTCTTTCTCGGCCGCCGGAGCCGCATCTACTTCTGCACTTGCGCCGTGCTTCTGCTTGTAGTCGGCGACCGCTGCCTTGATCGCGTCCTCGGCCAGAATCGAGCAGTGGATCTTCACCGGCGGAAGCGCCAACTCCTCGGCAATGTGCGTGTTCTTGATCGTCAGCGCCTGATCGAGCGTCTTGCCCTTGACCCATTCGGTCACCAGTGACGACGATGCGATGGCGGAGCCGCAGCCATAGGTCTTGAATTTGGCGTCCTCGATGCGACCGTCGGCGCCGACCCGAATCTGCAGCTTCATGACGTCGCCGCAAGCGGGCGCGCCAACCATGCCGGTACCCACATCGTCGGCGTCCTTGGCGAACGATCCGACATTGCGGGGATTTTCGTAGTGATCGAGTACTTTGTCGCTGTATGCCATGGTGAACCTCTTGATGTTGCCTTCGTTGTTTGACGCTAATGAGCGCTAGTGACCGCTGGTGGGTCTAGTGCGCCGCCCACTCGATTGAATTCAGGTCGACGCCATCTTTGTACATTTCCCAGAGCGGTGAAAGATCGCGCAGCTTGGCGATCTTGCCTTTCATCAGCCCCACGGTGTAGTCGATCTCTTCTTCGGTCGTGAAGCGTCCGACGGTGAAACGGATCGAGCTGTGGGCCAGCTCGTCATTGCGGCCCAGTGCGCGCAGAACGTATGACGGCTCGAGCGACGCCGACGTGCACGCCGATCCCGACGAGACAGCGATGTCCTTGATCGCCATGATCAGGCTCTCGCCTTCGACATAATTGAAGCTGGCGTTGAGGTTGTGCGGAACGCGGTGCTCCATGTCTCCGTTGATGTACAGCTCCTCGATCTCGGACAGGCCTGCCAGCAGCTTGTCGCGAAGCATGCGTATGCGGTCGTTGTCGGTCGCCATTTCCAGCCGGGCGAGACGAAATGCTTCGCCCATGCCAACGATCTGGTGGGTCGCCAGCGTTCCCGAGCGCATCCCGCGCTCGTGCCCTCCGCCGTGCATCTGCGCTTCGATGCGCACCCGCGGCTTGCGCCGTACGAAGAGCGCGCCGACGCCTTTCGGGCCGTAGGTTTTGTGGGCCGAGAACGACATCAAGTCTACTTTCAACTGCGTCAGATCCACCGGCAGCTTGCCCGTCGCCTGGGCCGCGTCCACATGAAAGATGATCCCGCGGCTACGGCAAAGCTCGCCGATCGCCGGAATGTCCTGAATCACGCCGATCTCGTTGTTGACGTACATCACCGAGACCAGAATCGTATCGGGTCGCAACGCTGCCTTGAGCTTCTCCAGGTCGAGCAGGCCATCGGGCTCGACGTCGAGATAGGTCACTTCGAAGCCCTCGCGCTCGAGGTCGCGCATGGTGTCGAGCGTCGCCTTGTGCTCGGTTTTGACCGTAACCAGGTGCTTGCCCTTGTCCTTGTAAAAGTGCGCCGCGCCCTTCAGGGCGAGGTTGATCGATTCGGTGGCGCCCGAGGTCCAGACGATTTCCTTGGCGTCGCAATGGACCAGCTTCGCGACCTCCTCGCGCGCCTCTTCGACCGCGTGCTCCGTTTCCCATCCAAACGAATGCGAACGCGACGCAGGGTTGCCGAAATGCTCGGTCAGATACGGAATCATTTTGGCCGCAACGCGTGGGTCGACCGGCGTCGTCGCCGAATAGTCGAGGTAAATGGGCTTTTTCATCGGGTCGTGAGGCTTACGCCATGGTGGCGGGTTCGCGTTTCTTGCCCGGCAAGGAATGGTGAACGTGCAGGACATTGACCTCGGGCCGGTCCTGCTGGCGCACCAGCTCTTCCAGGGTCACCGAGCGCAGATAAGCAAAGATGTGGGTGTTGAGCCCCGCCCACAACTCATGCGTCATGCATCGCCTGTCGTCGAGACAGTTCTCCTTGCCGCCGCACTTGGTGGCATCGATCGGCTCGTCGACGGCGAGGATCACGTCGGCCACCGAGACCGCTCCGGCGGGACGCGCCAGCCGGTACCCGCCACCCGGCCCGCGTACGCTGGCCACCAGCCCATGCCGGCGCAGCTTGCCGAACAATTGTTCGAGATACGACAGCGATATCCTTTGCCGCTCGGAGACCCCGGCAAGGGTCACCGGCGCGTCCGTCGCGTGCATCGCGACGTCGATCATCGCCGTCACCGCAAAGCGTCCTTTGGTCGTCAGTCTCATGATGTCCGGCCGGTTGCCTGATGCCTCATAGCCATAGCGGTAATTCTATAATTCCCTAGCGTTTTAGTCAACTAAAAGCCCGAGGAGTTCACTCAAGCATTTTGTTGATTTGGGTCGGATCGAAGCGCTCAGCCGTCGCCTTGGCGTCGCCGCAATCGACGCCTTCGTTCTGAAGCCGCTCGATCAGCTTCTGCAGCCTGCCGTCCGTCGAGGCGGCATGGTCCAGCAGTGAATGGATAGCCTGGACGACCGGGTCGTTCATATCGGCGCTGATGGCGTAGGCCGAAAAGCCGATTTTGGCCGCCTGGGCCTCGCGCCGGGCCGCATCCTCGCCGGTCACGATGCGCGCCGGGATGCCCACCGCCGTCGCGCCCGCGGGAACATTTCTCACGACCACTGCATTCGACCCGACTTTGGCGTGGTCACCGACCAGAATCGGGCCGAGCACCTTGGCGCCGGCGCCGAGCACCACGCCCCTTCCGAGCGTGGGGTGGCGTTTGCCGGCATTCCACGAGGTGCCGCCGAGCGTAACGCCGTGATAAAGCGTGCAATCGTCGCCGATCTCCGCGGTTTCGCCGATCACCACCCCCATGCCGTGGTCGATGAACACGCGGCGGCCGATGGTTGCCCCAGGGTGGATCTCGATTCCCGTCAGCCAACGGCCCCAATGCGACAACCAGCGGCCCAGCCAC
>JALZAO010000252.1 GCA_030948305.1 Pseudomonadota bacterium | reverse complement strand
TTGATTGTTCTGACCCGACGTGTTGCTTGTGTCAGCCGTGCTCGAGTTAATGCTGCCGGCGTCCGCGCCAGTGTCCGCGGCCGCACCGGCATCATTAGCGGGCTTGTCGCCGCTGTCGAAAATACCGGGCTGGCCGGTCTCCGCGGCTCTTTTGGTCGTGTCGACACCGCCCGTGGCAGCGCCATCGGCCAAGGTGTCGTCGGACATGGTCGAATCCGAGCCAAGGCTACGAACAAGCGGAGGCACTGGGCCAGTCGGCGGTGAAACCACGACCGGCATAGTCGGTGTCGTTACACTGCCCGGCAAAGGAATGACATCGTTTGGCGAAGGATTGTCTTTCGCAGTCTGCGCGGTTGCGACGCTCGCGGCGCCCAAGGCACATGCGAGCAGGCTTAGTCTCATTTTCGGCTTCATCATGACTCCTTTCTTCTAGGCGGCTGTCCACGGCGCCCTTGCGGCACTTCCTGGAACTGACGCGGACAGCTTGGCCGCCAAGGCACGCCGCAAGTTGCACGATCCATGTTGCGTCGACGGACTCGCTCGCACCATCGGCGCGATTCTGTTTTCTCGGTAGGACGGCGCAACGCTGCCGTAGGAGTCGCGCTGACACTTCGTAAGCAGGCCCCCATACCCATCGCGACCGGCAATGGAATCATGGCGGCCCGGCCTGAGCAGGTCACCGATCCTAACTCGACCTATCCGGCTGTCGCGTCTCGAGTCAGCGCTCGTTGATCGCGCGCCATACCTTTTCGCTGGTCAGCGGCATGTCTATGTGATCGACGCCATGCTCCCTGAGCGCGTCGATCACCGCGTTGACCACGGCCGGAATGGCTCCGTGAGTACCGGACTCTCCGACGCCTTTCGCTCCCAGCTTGTTAAAACGCGTCGGCTGCGATTCGTCGAACTCGGTGCCGATCGACGGCAGGTCGTCGGCGCGCGGCATCGCGTAGTCCAGAAACGAGCCGCTCAGGAGCTGGCCGGTCTCGGAATCGTAGACGACATTCTCCATCAATGCCTGGCCGACGCCCTGCGCCATGCCGCCGTGGATCTGTCCGTGTGCAATGAGCGGATTGATGACGGTGCCGATGTCGTCGACCGCGACGATACGCGTCAGTCGCACAGAACCGGTCTGCGGGTCGACTTCGACTTCCGCCACCTGACAACCGTTCGGCCACGTCTGCCCCGTCGCCGTGGCGCTCGCTGTCAGCGTTATCTGGGCGCCCGGCTCTTGGGCGGCAAGCGCAAAAAGCGACACGCTGCGGTCGGTGCCGGCAATGCGATAGTGGCCCGACTTGTATTCGATATCGCTGGCAGCCGCCTCGAGCGCGCGTGCGGCAAGCTCGCGGCCGCGCGCGACAACCGCAACAGCACCCGACAGAACGGCGTTGCCGCCGACCTGCAGCGAGCGCGAGCCGCCGCTGCCGCCTCCCGAACGGACGATCGCCGAATCGCCCTCGAACACGACGACTTGCGATGGCTCGATTTCAAGCGTGTCGGCGGCGACCTGTGCGAACGACGTCCGCAATCCCTGGCCCATGGACTGCGTACCGCATACGAAGCGCACGCTGCCGTCGCTTTTGACGATGACGTCGACTTCCTCGGTCAGCACGCCGCTTCCCGTTACCTCGACATAGTTGGCGATGCCATGTCCTAGTAGCATCCCGCGGCGCGCCGCGCCGGCCCTTCGCGCTTCGAATCCGGTCCAGTCGATCGCTTTCATCGCTTTACCGAGCAAGCTGTCGAAGACGCCGGATTCGTAAGTCGCTTTCACTGAATTGGTGTAGGGCATTTGCTGCGGCCGGACAAAGTTGCGGCGCTTGAGGTCAATCGGATCGAGACCCAGCTCGAGGGCAGTCTTGTGCACCAGACGCTCGATCAGGAAGCCCATTTCAGGCCGGCCTGCGCCGCGGTAGGCATCCACCGGCGCCGTATGGGTAAAGAGCATCCATACTTCGTGATCGACCAGCGGAATGTCGTAGCAGCCGTTCGACGCGCGCGCGCCCGACATTGCCGGAACCGCCGCGCCGTAGAAGGAAAGATAGGCGCCGACATTGGCAAGGGAACGAATGCGCAGGGCGGTAAATTTGTAGTCCTGGTCGAGCGCGAGCTCTGCTTCCCAGACCTGATCGCGGCCGTGGACGTCGCAAAGAAAGAGCTCGGTCCTATCGGCCAGCCACTTCACCGCACGGCCGGTGCGCCGCGCCGCCCACGCGACGGCGGTGTTTTCGGGGTAGCCGTAGGCGCGCGCACCGAACCCTCCGCCAAGATCGTTGACCACCAACCGGACCCGGGCCTCGGGAACGCCCAGCGAGGTGGCCGCGTCGGCTCGTGCCCTGTGCACGCCCTGCACCGGCGCATGAATCGTATAGGCCCCTTTTTCAGCGTCGTATTCACCGAGGGCGCCGCGGACTTCGAGCGGATGCGCGATGACGCGGTTGTTGATCAGGCGGATGCGGGTCCGGTGCGCGGCGCCGCGCAACGCCGCGTCGACCGCGCCAACATCGCCATGCCGGTAGTACGCGGCGATATTGCCGTGCTCGGGTGTGAACGCCGGCGGCCAGACCTGAGGCGCATCGCTGGCGGAGGATCGTTCGACGGATACGACCGCGGGCCGGGGTTCGTAGTCGATCTCGACCAGATCGGCGCCGTCCTTGGCTGCGTTGCGCGTTTCGGCAATGACCATCGCGATGGCGTCACCGACGAAGCGCACGAAGTCCGTGCTCAGTGGCAGCCGCGGTGGCGCGACAATCGGCGAACCGTCTGGGCGCTTGTGGAGATGCATGAACGGCATGCTGGAGAGACCGTCGGCGACCGCGTCGGCGCCGGTGAGGACCGCGATGACGCCGGGCGCGTTGAGCGCGCCGCCGGTCCTGATCGCGCGGATTCGCGCGTGCGGATGCGGAGACCGCACGAACCACGCGTGCGCCTGACCCGGGACTGAAAAATCGTCGGTGAAGCAACCCTGACCGCGGAGCAGACGATCATCTTCGAGCCGGCGTAGCGGCTGGCCGATCCACTGCCTGCGGCCAATCTGCGGCGGAGTGTCCATGCAATTTGGGGGCGGGAAAAGACCGAAGCATAGCGCAGCATACGTCGCGTGCGAGAGAGCGCGCGCACTGGGAAGCGAGATTTGATCCGGCGCGTTTTCAATACTCGCGATTATGCTTCGCTGTTAGACTGATAAATGTATCTCGCTCCGCGATCGGGCCGCTTGCCGGTCCATTCCATCCGACTCTCTGTAAGCCCACCATGAAATACAAAGACTATTACAAGATTCTCGGTGTCGCGCGTGACGCCAAGGCGGACGACATCAAAAAGTCATACCGCAAGCTAGCGCGGAAATATCATCCCGATGTGTCGAAGGAAAAGAACGCCGAGGAAAACTTCAAGGAGGTGTCCGAGGCCTACGAAACGCTCAGAGACGCC
>JALZAO010000251.1 GCA_030948305.1 Pseudomonadota bacterium | reverse complement strand
CCCCGTTGCTGCGCCCCGGCGTATAGCGAACTAGGCACCCGTTGAAGCCGCAGACCGTCGAGCTGGAGCTCTCGCCCGTAGACAACCGCGCGCTGGCCAATCTTTGCGGCGCGCTCGACGCCAACCTGCGCCAGGTCGAGGCGGCGCTCGACGTCACCATCGCCCGACGCGGCAGCGCGATCACGCTGCGCGGCGCGTCGCCGCAGGTGCAACAGGCGGCAACGGCGCTGCAACGCTTTTACGCCCACGCGGCGGAGCCGCTCTCGGTCGACGATATCCAGCTCGGATTGATCGAGCTGGCGACGCAGCGCACCGCTGATGCCGCGCCTTCCGAAGACGATGACGGTGCGCCCGCGCAGTTGCGGACCCGTCGCGCCGACCTGCACGGACGGACGCCAAACCAGATCCTGTACCTGCGCCACATCCAGGAGCACGACATTACCTTCGGCATCGGTCCCGCCGGCACCGGCAAGACCTACCTCGCCGTCGCCTGCGCCGTCGATGCGCTCGAACGCGATACGGTCAAGCGCATCGTGCTGGTGCGGCCGGCCGTCGAAGCCGGCGAGCGGCTCGGCTTTCTTCCGGGCGACCTCGCGCAAAAAGTCGATCCCTATCTGCGGCCGCTGTACGACGCCCTGTACGACCTGATGGGGTTTGACAAGACAGCGAAACTCTTCGAGCGCAACACCATCGAGATCGCTCCGCTCGCCTATATGCGCGGACGAACGCTCAACCATTCGTTCATCATCCTCGACGAAGCGCAGAACACCACTCCCGAGCAGATGAAAATGTTCCTGACCCGGATCGGATTCGGCACCAAGTCGGTCATCACGGGCGACGTAACCCAGATCGATCTCGCGCGAGGACAGAAAAGCGGCTTGATCGAAGCCCGGCGGGTTCTGGCCGACGTGCGCGGAATCGCGTTTACCGAGTTCACCAGCGCCGACGTCGTGCGTCACCCGCTGGTGCAGAAAATCATCAACGCGTATGAAATGCGTACGAAAAGCGAGCGCATCGATGCTCCCAGCGATACGCCGCCGGGCGGAAGATGATTCCGGCTCCGCTGAACGCGGCGGAGCAGGAGTCTCTGCGCAGACGCTGCACGATTCACGTGTCGGGGCACGCGCCGCCGGCGCCCGGCGCCGAGCTCGCGCGCATCGGGCATTGGTGCCAGGAACATGGCTGGCATGCCGACCGGTACGGCGAGGGCGAGCTGATCGAAGGATTCGAGCGCAAGGTCGCCACGCTGCTGGGCAAGGCCGCTGCGGTTTTCATGCCGAGCGGGACCATGGCGCAGCTCATTGCGCTGCGCATATGGTGCGAGCGAAAGGGCATCCGGCGGATCGCCATGCACGCCACCTCGCACCTCGAGCTTCACGAGGAGCGTGCCTACGCGCATCTGCACGGCCTCGACGCCACGCTGCTCGGTGCGCGGGAGCGTCCCACCGAGGCGCGCGATCTTGCGGCCTTATTGGCCAAAAGCGTTGCCGACAGCACCGAGCAGCCGGCGGCACTGCTGGTCGAGCTGCCGGCCAGAGAAATAGGCGGGCGGCTCCCGGCGTGGGAGGAAATCGAGGCGCTTTCCGCGCTCGCTCACGACCACGGCATGAGGCTGCACATGGACGGCGCGCGGCTGTGGGAAGCCAGAGAATACTTTGCGCCGAGGTCGCTGGCCGACCTTTGCGCGCCGTTCGACTCGGTCTACGTGTCCTTCTACAAAGGCATCGGCGCGCTCGCCGGGGCGATGCTGCTGGGCCCCGAGGATTTCATCGCCGAAGCGCGCATCTGGAGACGCCGTCAGGGCGGCACTCTGGTGCAGCTTCACCCCTTCGTAGCATCGGCTGCGATGCGCCTCGACATGCAGCTCGCGAAAATGCCGGCGTACCGCGCACGTGCCCTCGGCTTCGCCGCCGGGCTGTCGACGATCGACGGGATAGTCGTCAATCCGCAGCCTCCGCAGGTCAACCTTTTTCACGTTCACTTTGCCGCGCCGCCCGCCGCGCTTACGGCAGCGCGGGACCGGATCGCGTCGGAAGACGGAGCGTGGCTCGCACAGCGCTTCGGTCCCGGAAACACTCCCGGCGGGTCGTCGATCGAGATCTACGCCGGCGACAACCTTCTGGCGCACGACAATTCGACCGTCATTCCACTTTTTGCCAAGCTGCTCGAGCTGGCGCATTCGCAGGCGCGGGCAGCATCGTCGCTCGTGCATTCGAATCTGCTGGCAGCGACGTGAGCCGAGGCGCGCGCCTTTCGCTCAGCGTTCAATATGCGGTCGCCGGCGACGATCTGCCGGCAAGGAAGCTTCTTCGACGCTGGGCATCCGCCGCGCTGGCAAGTGACGCCGTCGTGACGCTGCGTCTGGTCGACACCGCGGAAGGCGCTATACTCAACCGCCGTTATCGACGCAAGAGCGGTCCGACCAACGTGCTGGCGTTCGCGTACGATGATCGGCCCGGCATGGTGCACGGAGACGTGGTGCTATGCCTCCCACTGTTGAGACAGGAAGCGGCCGAGCAGGGAAAGACGCTCGCCGCGCACTGCGCCCATCTTGTGGTTCACGGCATGCTGCACCTTCAAGGTTACGACCATGGCCGCGCCGACGATGCTACCCGGATGGAGGCGCGCGAAGTGGCGATCCTTGCCGCCCTCGGCGTCGCGGACCCGTATGTGGCGCGCGGCAAGGCAGAGACCCGCGCGGCACCGAGCCGATGAGCGCCGCCGAAGACGACCGTAACACCAGGCTCGCGGAAAAACCGACGCTCCTCGAACGGCTGTCGGCTTTTCTGACTCGTGAGCCGGAGGACCGCGAGGAGCTCCTCCAGCTGCTGCACGGCTCTTTCGAGCGAAAGCTCCTGGACGCCGATGCGCTGTCGATCATCGAAGGTGCGTTGCAGGTTTCCGAAATGACGGTGAGCGACATCATGATCCCGCGCGCGCAGATGGACGTGGTGTCGATCGAGGACGAGCCGGCCGGCTTCATTCCGTTCGTGCTCGAGACTCGGCACTCGCGCTTTCCGGTCATTGGCGAGAACAAGGACGATGTAATCGGCATCCTGCTGGCCAAGGAGCTGCTGAATTATTATGCCAATCCGGAAAGCTTCAACCTTCGCGACACTCTGCGTCCCGCGGTTTTCGTTCCCGAATCCAAGCGGCTCAACGTATTGCTGCGCGACTTCCGCGCCAATCGCAACCATATCGCCATCGTCGTCGATGAATACGGTGGAGTCTCGGGACTGGTCACCATCGAGGATGTGCTGGAGCAAATCGTCGGCGACATCGAGGACGAGTACGATTTCGACGAAGCCGAGGACAACATCATTCCCGAGGCGAACGGCCGTTACCGCGTCAAGGCGCAAACCGAGATCGCCGACTTCAACGAGGCGCTCGGCGCGGATTTCGGGCATCAGGAGTACGCCACCGTGGGT
>JALZAO010000250.1 GCA_030948305.1 Pseudomonadota bacterium | reverse complement strand
TGAGAAGGCCGCACACGTTGAACAGGAAAAGCAGAAGATGAGCGCAATTGTCGATGTCATCGCGCGGGAGATCCTCGATTCGCGTGGGAATCCAACGATCGAAGCCGACATCGTGCTCGAGTCGGGCATCAGCGGACGCGCCGCCGTTCCCTCGGGCGCGTCCACCGGATCGAAGGAAGCGATCGAGCTCCGCGATGGAGACTCCTCGCGCTATGGCGGCAAGGGCGTGCAAAAAGCGATCGAGAACGTCAATACCGAGATCTGCGAAGCGATCATCGGTCTCGACGCCTCCGAGCAGGCATTCGTCGATCGCACCATGATCGACCTCGACGGAACCGAGAACAAGTCGCGGCTCGGCGCGAACGCCATACTCGCGGTCTCGGCGGCGGTGGCCAAGGCCGCGGCCGAGGAATCCACGCTGCCTCTGTATCGGTATCTCGGCGGGGCCGGCGAGATGATGCTGCCGGTTCCCTTGATGAACGTCATCAACGGGGGGGCGCATGCCAACAACAGCGTGGACATGCAGGAGTTCATGCTGGTGCCGCTTGGCGCGCCCACCTTCCGCGAAGCGCTGCGCTACGGGTCGGAAGTCTTTCATGCCTTGAAGAAGCTGATCGACGCCAAGGGCATGGCGACCACGGTGGGCGACGAAGGAGGCTTCGCGCCCAACCTCCCATCCAACGAGTCCGCGCTGCAATTGCTGCTAGAGGCGATCGACAAGGCCGGCTACACCGCCGGAACGGACATTGCGCTAGCGCTCGACTGCGCGGCGTCCGAGTACTACAAGGACGGCATGTACGAGCTCGAATCCGAAGGCGCGAAGCTGACACGCTCGCAGATGGTCGATTATCTCGCGAACTGGGTCGACAAGTACCCGATCATCTCCATCGAGGACGGCATGTCCGAGCACGATTGGGACGGCTGGAAGCTGCTCACCGACAGGCTCGGCAAGAAAGTGCAACTGGTCGGCGACGATTTGTTCGTGACCAACACCAGGATGCTCAAACAAGGCATTGCCAAAGGCGTCGCCAATTCGATCCTGATCAAGATCAACCAGATCGGGACCTTGTCGGAGACGTTCGCAGCCGTAAGCATGGCCATGCGCGCGGGCTATACATCGATCATCTCGCATCGTTCGGGCGAGACCGAGGACAGCCTGATCGCCGACATCGCCGTCGGCACCAACGCCGGTCAGATCAAGACCGGTTCACTGTCGCGCTCGGACCGCATCGCGAAATACAACCAGCTCCTGCGCATTGAGGAAGATCTCGGTGATGTCGCCAGTTATCCCGGGCGCGAAGCGTTCCACCAATTGAGCTGACTCCCCGTGCGATTCCTCGCCTTCATCTTCGCGGCACTCATCCTCGCTCTGCAATATCCGATGTGGCTGGGCAAGGGCGGTTGGCTGCGGGTGCGGGAGCTGGATCGCCAGGTCGAGGCGCAGAAGCACGTCAACGCTGAGTTGCACACTCGCAACGCGGTGCTCGACGCCGAGGTGCGGGATCTGAAACAGGGGCTCGAAGCCATCGAAGAGCGGGCGCGCTCGGACCTGGGCATGATCCGGCACGACGAAGTGTTTTTTCAACTGCCGCAGAATGCGGCGTCTCGTGCGCCACCTGCAACCGGCGAGCGGCCCGCCACTCCCTCCCGATAGACGCTCGCGCTAGGCGGCTCGAAAGCCCATGCCGCGCGTCAGCTCCCGCGACAACCCTCGCCTGAAGCAGGCGGCCCGGCTGGTCGCGTCTTCGCGCGATCGCCGCAATGCGGGGCGCTGCGTGCTCGAGGGCGAACACGTCATCGCGGTGTACTGCGAGCGCTACGGCGCGCCGGAAACCTTGATCGTCGTCGCGTCGGCGCTGGAGCGCGACGGCATTCGCAAGCTGCTCGATAGAGTCCCGGCGGCACGGAGCCTCATCGTTTCCGAATCCGCCTGGGCCGAGTTCGCGCAATTCCCGCCGGGCTTAGGCGCGATGGCGGTGGTTGTCGCGCCGCGTCCAGAGTATCGCGAGAGCGCGGAATTTTGTCTGCTGCTCGACGGCATTCAGGACCCCGGCAACGTGGGCTCCATCCTGCGCACGGCCGCCGCGGCGGGCGTCGAGCAGGTCCTCCTTTCGGCGCAGTGCGCCTTTGCCTGGTCGCCCAAGGTTCTTCGCGCCGGGCAGGGCGCGCATTTCCATTTGCAGATCTTCGAGGACATCGATCTGGTCAAGTGGGCGCGCGCCTACCGGGGCACGCTGGTCGCAGCGGTCGCGGCGGAAGGCGAGCCCTTGTTCACCGTCGATTTGACGCCACCCGTCGCGATCGCGATCGGGAATGAAGGCGCCGGCTTGTCAGACGCGCTGCGCGCCGCCGCGGCTAGGCGCGTCACCATTCCCATGCCGGGCGGTTTCGACTCGCTCAACGGCGCGGCTGCCGCCGCGGTGTGTCTGTTCGAATGCGTGCGGCAGCGGAACTCGGCCAAATAATACTGTTAGCGCTGGCCGGATCGAAGAAGCTGGGAGCGGCTATCGCAGAACGCCGGAGAATTGGGCGTCTTCGCGGCAATTCCCCCCCACCGAAGGCGCGCTGAACCGGCCTTCCACCCCTTGCGCCGTGGCCTTGATCTCGGTCATGCCCGCCGAAGTGTTGAGTCCGTCGCTACATGAATAAGTTGCGGCGGGCACGCTGTACAACTGGCCGTGTTGCTCGAGCGTCCCGGAAAAAGTGCAACTGAGGTTCGTGTAACTAAATGCGAAGGTGATGCTTGAGTTGGTGAGCTGCGTGACTTGCAGATCGAAGAAATCGCGATAAGGGCCGTTGGTCGAGCTCATCGTACAGCCGGAATACGTGCCGCTTTGCGCGCCGCTGTACGTGCCACCGACGGTGATGGCGGTGAGGGTCTGGCGCTGGATTGGCTTGGTCACGGTGCCCACGCCGTTGACGGTGTAGATCAGTCTTGCCGTGTAGGGGCTGAGCGGCTGGAACGATACCGTGCCGGCTGCCCCGCCGGCGAAGCCGGTCCAAGGCAAGATGTAATAGGTGCCGGTCGTCGAATAGAGCGTACCGTTGAAGTTGCCGCTGGCATCCTGCGTTACCTGGCCGGTGAACCAGGTGGGTTTGCCGTCTGCGCCATAGATGAAGAAAGTGATGAACAGGAAGCTGTTGCTCTGCACGACGTTGACGCCCCAGCCGGCCTCCGTCGGGATGTACCAGATGTCGGTGTAATCGACGGTGGCGGCGGCGCGGCCGGCCGCGACGAGCAACAGCACGGCGAGAAAAAATCGCTTCAGCATGGCAGTGGCCTTTGGTCGCGAGAGCGCCGCATCCTATCGCTTGACGGCGTCGAAGACTCCGGTTTCGACGCAACCATCCTGCACGAAGGCGCTCCAGCGGCCTTCGATCCCGAACGTGGTGGCGCGCAACTCGTTGATGTTGGCGGTCGTATTGCGG
>JALZAO010000015.1 GCA_030948305.1 Pseudomonadota bacterium | reverse complement strand
CAGAATCCAGGCGGTGAACCTCGACAGCCGCGTTTCGGTGTCGACGCTCGCGGGCAATTCGAGCCAATGCAATTCCAGCATTCCGCCGCCGCCGGTTCCTTCGAACTGTTTGGAGAACCACCCCGCACCCCGCGCGACGGCCTTCCAGGCAATGCGGTTTAGCGCGTCACCGCGCTCATAGTCGCGAAGACCGGCAAGCTCGGTGTCGGCCAGCCGCGACGACCGGCCCACGTAGGATCCATGACGGCCGGGAGGCAAAGGTGGAGCGCCTGCTTCCGGAGCGGGGAAGACGGTCCCGGTCAACGGGAAGTGCACGTAGGCCCAGGCCCGCCATAGGCCGAGCGGGAAATCGGACGACAGGCTTATCCGCCCCAGGCCCAGATGGCCGCGTTTCGGGGCCGGAATCGAAAGGGCGACGGGCCGAGTCGCGCCCGGCGGAAGATCGACGCTGTTGGGCACACCCTGCCGTCCTGCGACCGTGATACCGACACGCTGGCGCGAGCCGCTGGCCAGAGAAAGGGTGAATTCCAGGTCGCCTCCGGCGAAAGCTTCGCCCGCGCCGAGCGGCGATGCAGCGAGCCCGGCCAGGTTGCGAAACGTCGCCAGCAGCCCGGCTGCGACCATGCCTCCCGCCAGGAAGGTCAGCGCAAAGCCGAGCGACAGTGCGTAGTTCATCGACGTCAGCAGCATCGTCGCTAGCGTGGCCATCAGCGCCAGGCCGCGCCGCGTCGGCAGGATGAAAATGCGGCTGTGGCGAAGGTTGACTCGCTCCAGGTCGCCCGGTGCGAGGCGCCAGACGCGCTGTCGGACGCGCGCGTTCCACGACCTTGCCTGCGTCCGCAAGCCCGCGATTCCAAGCGTGGTCAACGCATCCTCCGACCCGGGTTAGAAGTCGATCAGGGTTTCAGGCGACTCAGTGGCCACTAAGGCAGCGCGACGGCGCGCAACAAGGCTTGAGCGTGCGGTGCGCCGGCGCGCGTGCTGCCGGCCAGGCGATGGCCCGCGACGGCAGGAAATACCGCCTGTACATCTTCCGGCAAGACCATCGGCCGCCCATCGAGCAGCGCCCAGGCGCGAGCCGCGGCAACCAGCAACAGACCGGCTCGCGGCGAAAGTCCACGATGCGCTCCGGGCGCCGAAATGCCACCCGACGCGACGTTCGAAGTGCGTGATGCCGCCAGCAATGCCTGGATGTAGTCGAGCAGCGCAGGTGCCACGTGCACCGCGGCCGCCTCGCGCTGCCACGCCATCATGGTGGCGGCATCGGCGCATGGCTCGAGGTCGGGGATGCGAGCGCGGCGATCACCCGAAATCAACAGCTCGCGCTCCGACGTGGCGTCCGGATAACCGAGCTCGACCGACATCAGGAATCGATCGAGCTGCGACTCGGGCAGCGGATACGCGCCGATCTGCTCGGTTGGATTCTGGGTCGCGATGACAAAAAAAGGCTCGGGCAGCGGACGCGTCACGCCGTCGATCGAAACCTGGCGCTCTTCCATCGCTTCGAGCAGCGCGCTTTGCGTCTTGGGCGGCGCGCGATTTATTTCGTCGGCCAGCACGATGGAATGAAAAATGGGGCCGGAATGAAATCGGAACTCATGGGTATCCGGGTCGAAGATCGATACGCCGAGCACGTCCGCGGGCAACAGGTCGCTGGTGAATTGAACCCGCGCGTAATGCAGTCCAAGGGTGCCGGCAAGCGCCTGCGCCAGCGTCGACTTGCCTACGCCGGGAATGTCCTCGATCAGCAAATGGCCGCGCGCCAGCATGCAAGCAAGCGCCAGTCTGAGCGGCGTCGCCTTGCCGACCACGATGCGGCCGAGCTCGGACAGCACGGTCGCCAATCGGTCGGTCAGCGGGATGGCAAGAGTCTCGGCGGGACGAACGGTCATAGGCAATGAAAGCAGCAAGAAAGATGCCACTATACCAAGTCAGGGCTCCTAGTCAGCTTTGCGGCTGCCGGGATACACTTGCCACGTCAAGGCCAAGCTATTTCAATGCTGGATTCGCGCTTGGTCGGCGCTCGCGCCGTCAGCTCAAGCTCATTTCACTGTCACCGTGCCCATCGCGTACATCACGCATCCCACGTGCCACCTGCACGATATGGGTCCGTACCATCCCGAGTGTCCGCAACGTCTGGATGCCATCCACGATCACCTGATCAGCGCCGGGCTCGACGGAGTAGTCGCGCATTACGACGCGCCTGCGGCAACGAGGGAGCAGCTCGAGCGTGTTCACTCCGGTCGTTACATCGACGAGGTCGAGGCGGCGAGTCCGCGATCGGGCATTCATTATCTCGATCCCGACACCGCACTTAATCCCGATTCTCTCGAGGCGGCACGACACGCGGCCGGCGCGGTGGTGCTGGGCACCGACCTGGTCATGAGCGGCGAATGCAGCGCAGCGTTCTGTGCGGTTCGACCTCCCGGTCATCACGCGACGCGCGAGCGGGCGATGGGCTTTTGTCTGTTCAACAACATCGCCGTCGGCGTCGCGCACGCGCTCGCCAGGCATGGACTGACGCGAGCGGCGGTGATCGACTTCGACGTTCATCACGGCAACGGCACCGAGGATATTTTCGCGGGCAACGCCGACGTCATCATGGTCGGCACATTTCAGTACCCGCTATATCCGTATTCCGGGGTCGAGCCTCTTGGCGCGAACATGCACAACGTGCCCTTGTCGCCGGGCAGCGGAAGCGGCGCATTCCGCGCCGCGATCACCGAGCGTTGCTTGCCCGCTCTTGAAGCGCATCGTCCGGAAATCCTGTTCGTCTCGGCCGGGTTCGATGCGCATCGCGAGGATCCGTTGGCCAACCTGAAGCTCGCCGACGAGGACTTCGCCTGGGTGACGTCGGAAATCGTTGCCGTGGCGGCGCGGCATGCGCAAGGGCGCATCGTCTCATCGCTCGAAGGCGGCTATGCCTTGCCGGCGCTGGGGCGAAGCGCCATCGCACACCTGCGCGGGCTGGCGGCAGCTTAGTTTGCAGTTGGTTCTCGCTTGGGTTTCACTTAGTTCTCACTCAGCTATCACTCAGTTCTCACTTAGGCTCATGGATCGATGATGCAACGCAGACAGTTCCTGAGCGCATGCGCGGCCATCGCCGGTGCGTCCGGCGTCGGGGCGATGAACGGCGAGTGGACCTCCGCGACACCGCGACTTTATACGCGCTCGCGTCTGATCGATCGGTTCGGCGAGCCGATTAAGGTTGCCGGATTGGCGGCCAAGACCAATTATGTCTTTCAGTACCCGTTCGCAGGCACGCCGTGTTTCCTGCTCAATCTCGGCCGGCCGCTGGGCGGGGACAACAAATTACTGCGCGCCGACGGTGCACCTTACGCATGGAGCGGCGGCGTCGGCCGCCAGCGCTCGATCGTTTCCTATTCGGCGATCTGTGCCCACAAGCTCGCCTATCCGACGCGGGAGGTGAGCTTTATCCGTTACCAGCCGGAGCGCTCGCCGACCTCGGACGGAAACGTGATCCATTGCTGCGCCGATCACAGCGTCTACGATCCCTCCGCGGGAGCGCGCGTGCTGAGCGGCCCTGCACCGCAGCCGCTGGCGGCGATTCTTCTCGATTACGACGCGGAGCACGACGAGCTTGCTGCGCTGGGAACCGTGGGTGCCGAGCAATTCGAGGCGTTCTTCAACAAGTACGACTTCAAGCTGGCGCTCGAATATGGACAGGGGCGCGCGCACGCGCCGGTCGGCGACACGACGGTGGTGCGCGAACTGACGCAGTACTGCCGGCAGACCGTTCAATGCTGACGAAGCTTATTGCGAGCTACTGCGGCATGCGCACGTAACTAGGCTGCGCCTCGACCCGCGCCAGCCAGGCTGTGACCGCGGGAAAGCGAGCGAGGTCGAACCCTCCCTCTCCGGCGACGTGGGTGTAGGCATAAAGCGCGATGTCGGCAATGGTGTAGTGGCCCGCGGCGAAGAATGCTTCGCCGGCGAGATGTCCCTCCATCACCGCCAGCGCGCGGTATCCGCCGTCGCTTTTGCTTTCCGCCAATGCGCGCTGTGACGCGGGATCCGGATGAAACCGGCGCAGGTAGCGCGCCACTGCAATGTAGGGCTCGTGGCTGTATTGCTCGAAAAACAGCCATTGCAGCACCCGCGCACGATGAAGCCGATCGTCCGGCAAGAGCGGCGTGCCGTCGGCCAGATAGCAAAGAATAGCGTTCGATTCGGGCAGGAAAACGCCGGGCTCGATCTCCAGCACCGGCACTTTGCCGTTGGCATTCATCGCCAGGAAATCGGCCGTGCGTGTCTGGCCGCGCGCGGTGTCGATCTCGGTCCACTCATAGGGATGGCCCAGCGCCTCCAGTGCCATGCGCACCTTGTGGCAGTTGCCCGACGCCGACATCCCGTAGACCCTGAACATTGCGCTCTCCTCGATGAGACGTGCGGCTTTGGCGCGCTCTCGCGCGTCGACCAAACTGCACTACAATCGGCGGTCGCTTCCGGCCGTCGTCAGTACACTACCCAAGCATGTCATCGCTCTCCACGCACACCTCCGCCGTCGTCGAGGTTCGCGATCTGCGCAAGACGTTCAAACACGTGAATGCCGTGCGCGGCATCAGTTTCGACGTCCACTGTGGCACGACCACCGCGTTGCTGGGAGGCAACGGCGCGGGCAAAACGACCACGCTTTCGATGCTGCTCGGTGTCCTCACGCCGACGGCAGGCTCGATTCGCATTCTCGGCGAGAACATGCTGCGTTATCCGTACCGCGTGTTGCCGCGGATCAATTTTACCTCGCCTTATGTCGACTTGCCCAAGCGCCTCACCGTTTGCGAAAACCTGCGCGTCTACGCTCGCCTCTACGGCGTCCCCCGTCCGCAGGCACGCATCGACGAGCTGGCGGCGGAGCTCGACTTGGGCGACCTTCTCGCGCGCCCCTACGGCGATCTGTCCGCGGGCCAGCGGACTCGGGTGAGCCTCGCCAAGGCCTTGCTCAATAGCCCCGAAGTATTGCTGCTCGACGAGCCCACGGCGTCGCTAGACCCGGACGTCGGCGACAGAATGCGCACGCTGCTCGAGCAATACCAGAAACGCTCCGGCTGCACCATGCTGCTCGCCACGCACAACATGGGTGAGGTCGAGCGCATGTGCAACGAGGTGATCATGTTGCGCGCCGGTCTCGTCGTCGACCAGGGCTCGCCGCAAGCGCTGCTCGCGCGCTACGGGCGGCAGAACATGGATGATGTCTTCCTCGACATCGCGCGCGATCGGGTGAGCCCCGACCACGGCGCCAGCGCCAACGGCCACGGCGAGGGGATCGTTTCGTGAAGGCGATAGTGGCCCGGGCCGCGGCGTCCGCCAATCGTATCCGGGCGATGATCGAGCGCCATGCTTATTTGTTGCTCAAGTCGTGGCCGCGCATGGTGTCGATGGCGTACTACCCGACGGTCACCATGATCATGTGGGCGTTTGTCACCGTCTACCTGCGCCCGACAAGCAATTTCCTCGCCGACGCGCCGGGGCTGTTCATCGGCGCGGTGCTGCTGTGGGACATCCTGTTCCGTGGTCAGCTCGGCGTGTCGTTGACGTTCTTCGAGGAGATGTACTCGCGGAACCTCGGCAACCTGTTCGTCAGTCCCTTGCGCCCCTGGGAAATGATCGTCGGGCAACTGGTGATGAGCATCATCCGCACCTTGATCGGCGTCGGCGCCGCGTGCGTCTTCGCTTGGCTGCTTTTCAATTTTTCAATTTTCTCGCTGGGCTTGCCGCTGATTGCCTTTTTCCTGAACCTCATCATTTGCGGCTGGGCGATCGGGCTCGCCGTCTCGGGGATGGTTCTGCGCTGGGGTCTCGGCGCGGAGGAGCTCGCGTGGGCGGCGATCTTTCTCCTGGCGCCGGTATCCGGCGTTTACTATCCGATCGCCGTGCTGCCGGGCTGGCTGCAGACGATCGCGCATGTGGTGCCGACCAGCTATGTCTTCGAAGGCATGCGCGGGGTGCTGCTCGAGCATCAATTTCGCGCCGAGCTATTCTGGGAAGCGCTGACGATCAACGTGCTTTACATGTTTGCGGGCGTTAACCTGTATTTGCTGGCCATCGGCTACGCGCGGCGGCACGGCATGTTGATGCATATGGGTGAATAGAAAAAATTGGCAACCGGGTTGCGAAGGGTGAGCAAGCGCAATCGTGGTCGCGTAGAGTGGGCAACCGCAGTTGCCGTGCGAAGGGAGCGCTGAATGTTCAAGATCAATCTGTCGCAGATGGCCGCTTGCGTCGAGGAAGCGCGCCTCGCATGGCTCGACGCGGACAAGGGCCCGCCGGAACCGACGCACTACGCCGAGCTGATCGCGGCGCTGGAAGTCGCGCGAATGAAGCTCCCTCCGCTCTATCGCACCGCGGCCGCCGAGCCTTTCCTTTCCACCTTGAAAGATCTCGGCGCAGCCAAGTTCGCGCAAGTGTTGCACAAGGACCCCAAACGCGAGAGCACCGCCGGGTTGATGATCGACATCGCGCAGGCGATCCTGCAAAACGGCGCAGGGTATCAGGCGACGCCGCTGGATGCGTTTCAGGAGGTGATCAGCGATCTCTACGACGGCTTCCTTTCCGCCGAAGATCGCCGCGGAGTCAAACCTCCCGACTACGAAGTCATCGCCCCGTTGGTGAAATGGGGCAATCCCGATTCCGGTCCCTACACCTGGCCGGTCGACGCCACCCAGAGCTTCGGCTTGCGCGTCGGCGTGGTCAATCTGCCACCGGCCAACGCACGCCACGGGCTCTGCGCCTGGGCGGCTCTGGGACACGAATGCGGCGGGCACGACATCCTGCATGCCGACGAGGGCCTGCTCAAGGAATTGACCGATCGCGTACAGGTGGCGCTGATGAAGGCCAAGCTCGGCATCCGAATCGCCGACTACTGGTCGTCGCGCATGGACGAGACTGCGTCCGACGTGCTCGGGGTGCTCAATCTGGGGCCGGCCGCCGCGATCGGCTTGATCGCTTATTTCCGCGGGATCGACGCCGCGCTCGGATACGGTCCGAAATTGTCCAGCGACGGGCCCGCCGACGATACGCATCCGGCCGATCTCGTTCGCGGCTATGTTTCCGCCGAAGTCGTGCGCCTGCTGCTGTTTTCCAGCGCCGGAATGTGGGCCGATGCCATCGTCAAGGAGACCGACAAGGACGCGGGCAAGATCGTGCTTGCCGGCGATCACGTCAGCGCAGCGCAGGCAAAAAAATCCGCGGCCGTTGTGGCGCGGACGATCGCCGCAACGGCGCTCGATGCGCTCGACGGCCACGCTTTTTCCGAGATCCAAAACTGGCGCGACCGCGACGAGCTGCTGGTGGCTAAGCTGATGCCGTCGCTCTCGACTGCCGCCTCGCTGCCGGCGACTTACGTCGGCGGAGCTTATGCCGCGCATGTCGTCTCAGCGGCGGTGATGGCGGCACTCGAGAAGGCCGCACCGATTCCGAAGATCTTCGAGCGCATGATCGGTGTATTGAAGCAAATGCACGACGGGAACCCGTCGTGGGGGCCGCTCTACGTCGTTCATCCCGGCGACATCGCGAGGGATTTCGTGATCGGCTTTCGGCCGCCCGCGAATATCGCGCGCAAGCCAAGCAAGCCGAGCAAGTCGTCCTAAGCGGTCGGCCGCGCTGGGTGCGGGTCCAGAAGAATCGCCACCGCGACTTTTCTTTCCTCGCCGGCGAGAATATTGAACGTCCGGCACGCCGCCGGCGTGTCCATCACGTCCAGACCGATGCGCGCCTCGGCGAGCGCGCGGGTGAGGCGCGGCAACGGAAAACGCTGCCTCGCACCGGTGCCGAGCAATACGATTTCCGGTCGCAGCGCCGCGACCGCGGTGAAGTCCGCATCGGTGAGCGCGTCGAATCCGCCCGGACACCAGCCGGTCAGAATCCGTTCCGGCGTTACCACGATATTTTCGCGGTACAAGACGATGCCGAGGCGAACGTAGTCGTCGCCATAGCCCGTAAACACGTTGCCCGCGCTGGTGTTGAGATGGAATTTCATGCCAGGTTGGTACGCAAGTAGGTCGTACGCAAGTAAGGGCCCTGAGCCGCCTTTTGTGCGTTGCGGTAAGTCCATAACTCCGTTAGGATTATAACTTCAGCCGCTTCTACGTCGCTCGGACGGTTCCGGGCGCTTACGCAGGAAGATCCGCATGGCCTCCCCCGATTCAGTGCAGTTCCCGCGCATCGAGCGCCTTCCGCCGTACGTTTTCAATATCACCGCCGAGCTCAAGATGGCGGCGCGCCGCCGCGGGGAAGACATCATCGACTTCGGCATGGGCAACCCGGACGGTCCGACGCCGGCGCACATCGTCGCCAAGCTGGTCGAGACCGTGCAGCGCCCGGACACGCATGGCTATTCGGTGTCGCGCGGCATACCGCGCTTGCGGCGCGCGATCTGCCAGTGGTATCTGCGCCGCTACGGCGTCGAGCTCGATCCAGACACCGAAGCGATCGTCACCATCGGCTCCAAGGAGGGCATCGCGCATCTGACGCTGGCAACCCTCGGTCGCGGTGACACCGTGCTGGTTCCCAATCCCAGCTATCCGATCCATATCTACGGGCCGGTGATCGCCGGCGCCGACATCCGTCAGGTGCCGCTGACGCCGAACGTGGACTTCTTCGCCGAGCTCGAGCACACCATCAAGATGAGCTTTCCCAAGCCGAAGATGCTCATTATCAATTTTCCGGCCAACCCGACCGCGCAGTGTGTCGAGCTTCCCTTTTTCGAGAAGATCATCGCGCTCGCCAGGGAGCACGGCATCTACGTGGTGCACGATCTGGCCTACGCCGACATCTGCTTCGATGGCTGGAAGGCGCCGTCGATCATGCAGGTGACCGGCGCGCGCGACGTCGCCGTGGAATTCTTCACCATGTCCAAAAGCTACAACATGGCCGGATGGCGCATCGGTTTCATGGTCGGCAACAAGGACCTGGTGAACGCGCTGGCGCGCATCAAGGGTTATCATGACTACGGGACGTTCACACCGATCCAGGTGGCGGCGATCGCCGCGCTCGAGGGGCCGCAGGACTGCGTCGCCGCCATCGCAATGACCTACCAAAAACGCCGCGACGTGCTGGTCAAGGGCTTGCACGAGGCGGGCTGGCTGGTGGACATACCCAAGGCTTCGATGTACGTCTGGGCCAAGATTCCCGATGCGTACAAGGCGCTGGGATCGCTCGAGTTCACCAAAAAACTGATATCGCAGGCGAAGGTGTCGGTGTCGCCGGGCATCGGTTTCGGTGAATTCGGCGACGAGCACGTTCGCTTTGCGATGATCGAGAACGAGAGCAGGACCCGTCAAGCCATACGCGGCATCAAGCAGATGTTTCGCGACGACGGACGGCTCTGAGCGAGCGATGGCTCTAGCACCCTTGAAACCTCTGCAGGTCGGATTGCTGGGCATGGGCACCGTCGGCTGCGGCACCTGGACGGTTCTTAAGCGCAACGAGGAAGAGATCAGCCGCCGCGCCGGCAGGCCGATACGCATCACCTGGATTGCGACCCGCACCCTCGAGCGTGCGCAAAAAGCCACGCGCGGCGCGAAGGACATCCATCTCACCACCGATTGCGAGGTGGTGATCGACCATCCCGACGTGGACATCGTCGTCGAGCTGATCGGCGGCATCGAGCCGGCGAAATCGTATGTCCTGCGCGCGATAGCCAACGGAAAGCATGTCGTGACGGCCAACAAGGCGCTTCTTGCCCGGCATGGCAACGAAATCTTCGCGGCCGCGCAGAAAGCCGGCGTGATGGTCGCGTTCGAGGCCGCGGTCGCCGGCGGGATACCGATCATCAAGGCGCTGCGCGAGGGGCTGACCGCCAACCGGATCGAATGGATCGCCGGCATCATTAACGGCACCAGCAATTTCATCCTGTCCGAAATGCGTTCCACCGGCGCGCCGTTCGCGGCGGTGCTGGCGGAGGCACAGGCGCGCGGTTACGCGGAAGCAGATCCGACGTTCGACGTCGAAGGCACCGACGCCGCGCACAAGCTCGCCATCATGTCGGCCATCGCCTTTGGCGTGCCGATGCAGCTGGACAAGGTCTACACCGAAGGGATCACGCGGCTCACCCGTGAGGATATCCGCTACGCCGAAGAGCTCGGGTACCGCATCAAGCTGCTCGGCATCACCCGGCGCGCTTCGGTCGCGGGGAGCGCGAAGAGCGCGAAGACCACGAAGAGCGCCAAGACCGGGAAGAGCGCGAAGACCGCGAAGACCGCGGAGAGCGCGGCGGGCGAAGGCATCGAGCTCAGGGTTCATCCGACGCTGGTGCCGAAAAAGCGCCTCATCGCCAACGTCGAAGGAGCGATGAACGCGGTTCTGGTCAAGGGCGACGCCGTCGGCGCGACGCTGTACTACGGCCCGGGCGCCGGCGCGGAGCCTACCGCGAGCGCCGTCATCGCGGACCTGGTCGACGTAACCCGCATGCATACTGCGGACCCGGAGCATCGCGTTCCGCATCTCGCGTTTCAGCCCGACCAGCTCTCCAACATTCCTTTTTTGCCGATGGGCGACGTGCGAACGAGCTACTACTTGCGCATGCGGGTGCTCGACCAGCCCGGCGTGCTGGCCGACATCACCCGCATCCTCGCCGACCGCGAGATTTCGATCGAGGCAATGATTCAGAAAGAGCCGCCCGAAGGCGAGGACCGCACCGATATCATCCTGCTGACGCACCAGTCGATCGAGCGCCAGGTGGTCGATGCGATCGCCAAGATCGAGTCGCTGCCGACGGTCAACGGCAAGGTCGTGCGCATTCGCATGGAAGAGCTGAATTGACTGTGAAAGACATGACAAAGAGCGTCATCCCCGCGAAAGCGGGGATCCATTTTGGCGCCCGTCAAAAACCAGTGGATTCTCGCTTTCGCGGGATTGACGATAGTGTGGGTTTCGCGGGAATGACGACATTGCCATCTCCAATCCATGCGTCCGAATGATGTCTCGAATACAGTAATGCGTTACGTCAGCACGCGCAGCGCCGGTTTTGGCTCGCTGCCGCCACAGCCCTTCTCGGCGATTCTGCTCGAAGGCCTTGCGCCCGATGGCGGGCTCGCGGTGCCCGAGAGCTATCCGCGCTTCACTTCCGCCGAGCTGGCGGCGCTGCGTCCGCTCGACTATCGTCAGCTCGCATTCGCGGTCCTGTCGCGCTATGCCGACGATATACCGGCGGCGGACTTGAGGGCGATCATCGACCGTACGTACACCGCCGCGACCTTCGGCAGCGACGAGATCGCGCCGTTGCTCGCTCTGGAGCCGAATCTGTTTCTCCTTCGCGTGTCCAACGGTCCTACGCTCGCGTTCAAGGACATCGCGCTGCAGCTCCTCGCCAACCTGTTCGAGTATGTGCTTGCGAAACAGCACGCGACGCTGAACGTCCTCGGTGCGACCTCGGGCGATACCGGATCTTCGGCCGAGCTCGCCATGCGGGGAAAACGCGGCCTGTCGGTGTTCATGCTGTCGCCCAAAGGCAAGATGAGCCCGTTTCAGACCGCGCAGATGTACTCGCTTACCGACGCCAATATCTTCAACATCGCCATCGAAGGCGTCTTCGACGATTGCCAGGACATCGTCAAGTCGATCTCCGCCGACGCGGCATTCAAGCGCCGATTTCACCTCGGCGCCGTCAATTCCATCAATTGGGCGCGCATCGCGGCGCAGGTCGTGTATTACTTCAAGGGCTACTTTGCGGCAACGCGAGAGGACGATGAGCAGGTTTCCTTCGCGGTTCCATCGGGCAATTTCGGCAACGTGCTCGCCGGTCACGTCGCCAGACGGATGGGGCTTCCGATCCGCAGGCTGATCGTTGCCACCAACGAGAACGACGTGCTCGACGAGTTTTTCAGGAGCGGCCGATATCGTGTCCGTAGCGGTGACGAGCTATTGCAGACGTCGAGCCCGTCGATGGATATTTCCAAGGCGTCGAACTTCGAGCGTTTCGTGTTCGATCTCGCGGATCGCGATCCGGACACCGTCGCAGCGCTGTGGCGGGAGGTCGAGAATCGCGGTGGATTCGACCTCGGGGGCACACGGCTCGGGCTTCGCCTGCGTGAGTCGGGGTTCATCTCCGGCCGCAGCACTCATAGCGATCGCATCAAGACCATACGCATGATTGCCGAACGCCATGACGTGGTGGTCGATCCCCAT
Organism: Pseudomonadota bacterium; assembly: GCA_030948305.1. Taxonomy (GTDB): domain Bacteria; phylum Pseudomonadota; class Gammaproteobacteria; order Burkholderiales; family Casimicrobiaceae; genus PALSA-1003. The sequence continues at coordinate 26 of JALZAO010000015.1, read as the reverse complement.
ACCGCGGATGGCGTCAAGGTCGGGCT
>JALZAO010000249.1 GCA_030948305.1 Pseudomonadota bacterium | reverse complement strand
CTGGCCGACGAAAACAATGAGCGGCGTCGAGTCCTGCTGCGCGGTGTGGATGCCCACCGCCGCATTCGACGCGCCGGGACCGCGGGTCACGAAAGCGATGCCCGGACGGCCGGTCAGCTTGCCATAAGCTTCCGCCATGTAGGCGGCACCGCCTTCATGGCGACAGACGATTAAGCGCAGCGAGTCGCGCGCGTCGTAGAGCGCGTCGAGGACGGCGAGATAGCTCTCGCCCGGAACGCAAAAAGCGAGGTCGACGCCCTGACGGAGAAGATTGGCCACCAGAATCTGGCCACCGGTGCGCAGCGCGCTCATTGGCGGCGATTCTAGCAGGCCCATTACCATTGCCACGCCGCGGTCGGGATGCACCTATAATCACGCCACCGATTCCCGCCCTGTCGCGCCGACCACGCCCCCATGGATCTGCCACCCGCCCTGCACGATGCGCTGCTGTTTACCGTCGCCGGTGCGTTTTTCGCGATGGTGATGATGCGGTGGAAGCGCGACCAGCGCCAGAGCATGCTGCAAATGCTGATACTGCTGGTCATCGGCGTGTCCGGCTTGCTGGCGCTCAACCAGTTCGGCGCGAACATTGCCACGACGATGCTAGGATCTGCCCTGCGCGAAGTGGGCCTGCTCCTCGCCGCGTTTGGATTCATCCGTATTTTCCTGGTGTTCGTGTTCCAGGGCATGTTCGCGCGCATGGCGCTGCCGCGCATACTCGGCGACGTCCTGTTCGCGTTTTCGCTGCTCACCTACACCGTCTACCGCATGTACGCGGTGGGCTTCGACTTTGCCAGCATTGCCATCACTTCCACGGTTATCGGCGGCGGCCTCGCGCTTTCGCTGAAAGAGCCCCTGGCGAACCTTTGGGGCGGCGTCGCGATTCAACTCGACAACACCTGCCGCATCGGCGACTGGGTGCGTATCGAGGGAGCGATGGGTCAGGTGGTCAGTATTCGCTGGCGGTACACCGCGCTCGCCACCAACGCGGGCGAGACGCTGATCATTCCCAATTCGGCGCTGGTAGCCCATCGCGTCAATGTGCTCGCGCGGCGCGGCGACCAGCGCATTCCGTGGCGGCGGCCGATCGAATTCGGCGTGGGCTACGAATGGCCTCCGAGCCGGGTGATCGCCGTGGTCGAGGAAGCGCTGTCGCGCGCCGAAATCGCCAACGTCGCGCGTGCGCCGGCGCCGTCATGCATCTGCTGGAGCTTCGATCCCAGCCTGATCCGCTACAGCATTCGCTATTGGCTGACCAATCTCGCCGAGGACGAATGGACGGACTCGGAGGTCCGCGTGCATGCCTTCGCGGCGCTGGCACGAGAAGGCATGGAGATGCCCATTCCGCGTCACGAGGTGTTCATGAATCCGGCGAGCGAAGTGCGCCGGACCGCGGAAACACGCGAGCGTGACACGCGGGTGTCGCTTCTTAGATCGCTGGAGTTGTTTGCGCCGCTGACCGACGAGGAGCGTCTCGCGCTTGCCTCGGAGCTCAAGCCGTCGCCGTTCGTCGTCGGCGATATCGCGACGCGTCAGGGCGAGCCCGCCGATTCGCTGTATATCCTGGCCCGCGGCCAAGTCGGTATTTTTCGCGACTCAACGGACGGTACCGCGCCGGCGCGGCAGCGTCTCGCAACCTTGCATGGGCCGGCGTACTTTGGGGAAATGGGTCTGCTTACCGGGCAGCCGCGCACGGCGACCATTAGCGCGGAATCGGACGTCCTGTGTTATCGCCTTGGCAAACCGGGTTTCGAGGCGATCCTGCGCTCACGGCCGGAGCTCGCCCAAGCGCTGTCGCAGACAGTCGTCGCCCGCACGGCCGCTAACGACGCGACGCTGGCATCGCTTTCGGCGGAGGCGCGGTCGCGTGCGACAGGCACCCGGGCCAACGACCTGGTAAGGCGGATCCAGGAATTCTTCGGCTTGTAAGTCCGGCCGGTCGCCGCGGCCGGATGTGTCCTTGCCTTAAGTGGCCGCAAGGAGATCGTCGCGCCTGAGCAAGAAAACGCTGTCGGCGCTCTCGGCGGTTGCGAGCCAGGTAAAGGGCAGGCGTGGAAAGGCGGCTTCCGCGGCCTCACGATTGCGGCCGACTTCGACCACCAGCACGCCGTCGGGATTCAGGAACCGCGCCGAATTCGCAACGATGGTGCGCACCGCATCGAGGCCATCGTCGCCGCCGGCCAGTGCGATTTGCGGTTCGTGCGCGTATTCGGGCGGCAGCTCCTCCATCGCCATGGCGGTCACGTACGGCGGATTGCTGATGATCAGCGGGTAGGTCTTTTCGGTCAGGTTCGATAACAGGTCGGAGCGGATCAGGTTGATCCTGTCCTGAAGGCCGTGCTCGGCAACATTGCGCTGGGCGACGGCGAGCGCGTCCGGGGAGATGTCGGTGGCGTCGATGTCGGCGTTGGGGAAGTAATGCGCCAGCAGAACCGCGAGGCAGCCCGAGCCGGTGCACAGATCGAGCGCGCTCTCGACGCTCAAGGGGTTGGGAATCCATGGCTCCAGCCCGTCGGGCAGCAGCTCGGCGATATACGAGCGGGGAATGACGACGCGCTCGTCGACATAGAAACGAAACTCCCCCAGCCAGGCTTCGTGCGTAAGGTACGCGGCGGGGACGCGATCGGTCACCCGGCGTTCGATGACCTGCAACAGCTCGCTGCGCTCGACGTGGGTGAGATGGGCGTCGAGAAACGGTTCGAGGCGGTCAAGCGGCAGGTGCAGCGTATGCAAGACGATATAGGCTGCTTCGTCATAGGCGCTGGTCAGACCATGGCCAAAGCAGAGGCCACCGGCGACAAACCGCGAGACGGCGTAACGGAGCCAGTCGCGCACGGTCTCGAGATCCTGGGTCAGGGTGGTCATCGGTATGAGAACGAATCGTGAGCGATTACGTCAGGCCAAGAGCCTTTGCAGTATGCCACGATAGAGCGCCGACAGCGGCTCGAGGTCCGACACCGCAACGCGCTCATTCTGCTTGTGGATGGTGGCATTGACGGGGCCCAGCTCGACCACCTCGGGACAGATGTCGGCGATGAACCGCCCATCGGACGTGCCACCGGTGCAGGAAAGGTCAGGGGTCACGCCGCATACTTCGCGCACGGTGTCGGAAACGACTTCGACCAGGCGGCCTCGCGCGGTCAAAAACGGCTTGCCGTGACCCGTCCACTTCAGCTCGTAATCGAGCGCGTGGCGATCGAGCACCGCTTTCATTCGCTGCTCGAGGCTCTCGCGGGTGCTCGCCGTCGCATACCGAAAGTTGAACTGCAACTCCAGCGTTCCGGGAATGACGTTGGTGGCGCCAGTCCCGGCGTGCACGTTCGACGGCTGCCAGGTCGTGGGCGGAAAATATTCGTTGCCATCGTCCCAGCGCATCGCGGCCAGCTCGGCGATCGCCGGCGCGACAAGAAGGATCGGATTCCTGGTCAGATGAGGATAGGCGATGTGGCCCTGC
>JALZAO010000248.1 GCA_030948305.1 Pseudomonadota bacterium | reverse complement strand
GGATCGGCGGCGGACCAGTGCTCGTGCCGCGCTGTTGGGGACATATCCGAGCCTTGTGGCCGCCTCCGACACCCTCGCCCTCAGCCCGTCGCTAACCATCTCCGGCCGTGTGAGAGCCCGGCATGCGGACGCGGTAGACACGGCGGCGGCTTGCGCAACATCCATCAGCCTCGCTTGTGCGGCATGAGGTCTCCGCCGGCGTGTACCAATGCTTTTCACCAAGCCATCCCAGCTGCAAACGTTTGCAGAAATCGATTACATTTTAGGGTAACCGCTCTTCGCGTTGAATACAAGCGATCGAGCGCCTGCGCTTTTGGAGGCAGGCCCGGCGCAACCGGGCTGGGGGACGCATTGCTGCGCGCCTATTCCTCGTCCTGTATTCGCCGCCACCGCAGCGGCGACCGGCAACGTCAGGACGACGACGGCTGACCGGCGAATCGGGCGCCGAGCTGGCGGCGCTGCGCCACAAACACCTGCGGTTGCTTCGTGCCGAGCTTCGCAAAAAGCGCGTCATGTGCCGCGAGCTCGCTCTGCCACCGCGCATCGTCGAGGCGCATGACCGTCGCAAATCGCTCCGGTCCGAATTCGAGGCCGCTCCAATCCAGATCGACGTACTCCGGCTGCAGCCCGAGACGAGTCTGCACCGCGTGCGCCTTGCCCTGGCAGCGCTCGACGATCCATTTGAGCACGCGCATGTTCTGACCAAAACCGGGCCACGCAAATTTTCCGTTCTCGTCGGTGCGAAACCAGTTGACGTTGAATATCCGGGGCGGATGGCTGACCGTCTTCGCCATTGAGAGCCAATGCGCGAAATAATCGCCGATGTGATAGCCGCAAAACGGCAGCATGGCGAAGGGATCGCGGCGAACCTCGCCCACCTTGCCCGCGGCTGCGGCGGTGGTCTCGGACCCCATCGTCGCCGCCTTGTACACGCCATCCTCCCAATTCGCGGCCTCGACGACCAGCGGCACGGTGTCGCTGCGCCTCGCTCCGAAGATGAACGCTGAAATCGCAACGCCGGCAGGATTATCCCATTCGGGATCGAGCGACGGACACTGCTTCGCCGAGACGGTGAACCGCGCGTTGGGATGCGCGGCTTTGCGCCCGTTTTCGCGCGCCAGCGCCGGCGTCCACGACTCTCCACGCCAATCGATGAGGTGCGCGGGAGGCTCGCGGGTCATGCCCTCCCACCACACGTCGCCATCGTCGGTGAGCGCAACGTTGGTGAAGATGACATTGCGCTTGAGCGTCTCCATCGCATTCGGATTCGATTCGTACGAGGTTCCGGGCGCAACGCCGAAATATCCCGCTTCCGGATTGATGGCGTGAAAATACCCGTCCGCATGCGGCTTGATCCATGCAATATCGTCGCCGACCGTCGTTACCTTCCAGCCGTCGAGGCCTTGGGGCGGAATGAGCATCGCAAAATTGGTCTTGCCGCAGGCGCTCGGAAATGCAGCCGTAACGTAGGTCTTGCGCCCTTCCGGCGAAGTTACGCCAAGAATCAGCATGTGCTCGGCGAGCCATCCTTCGTCGCGCCCCATCACCGAGGCGATGCGCAGCGCAAAGCATTTCTTGCCCAGCAGCGCGTTGCCCCCGTAACCCGAGCCATAGCTCCAGATTTCGCGCGTCTCCGGAAAATGCACGATGTATTTGTGCTTGGCATTGCAAGGCCATGCGACGTCCTTCTCTCCCACGGAAAGCGGTGCCCCGACCGAGTGCACACATGGGACGAATGCACCATCGCTTCCGAGCACCTCATAGACCGCACGTCCCATGCGAGTCATCAGTCTCATGCTCGCGACGACGTAGGGGCTGTCGGTCAATTCCACGCCGATATGCGCAATCGGGCTGCCCAGCGGGCCCATCGAGAACGGGATCACATAAAGCGTCCGACCACGCATGCTCCCTTCGAAGAGCCGATCGAGCGTCTCGCGCATCTTGGTGGGCGCGACCCAGTTGTTCGTCGGGCCGGCGTCCTCTTCGCGGTTGCTGCAGATGAATGTGCGCTCCTCGACGCGCGCCACGTCGGAAGGATCCGATCGCGCGAGATAGCTGTTCGGACGCTTTTCCGGGTTCAGCCGGTGCAGCGTGCCGCTGCTGACCATGGCGGCACACAGGCGGTCGTACTCGGCTTCCGAGCCGTCGCACCAGACGACGCTTGCGGGAGAGGTGCGCCGTGCGAAGTCGCGAACCCAGTCGATAAGACGCTGGTGCCGGACATACGGCGGCGCGTTGATGACAGGACCCGCGGAAACCTTAAACGCGGGAATGGGGTCGGGGTGATTCATTGGAGACGTCGGAAAATCGATGCATTTACGCGCGCTGCCGCGCCAACGACGGCCGGTAGCTATCGTGAGAAGGGCAGCAACTGTAGCACGCGAGGAACGGGCGCGTTAAGAGTGCCTCGGCGTGGAATCGGTCAGGCCACTGGGCCGCGTGACTTCGGCGCACCGCGGCGCCGGCGCCGGCCTTGGCGCAACCATGAGAACAGAGGCCCGGTGCACGTGAGCAAGAGCATCACCCGCGTGACGTGAAATGACGTGACCATCGGCACTCCCAGTTCCAGGACCTGGGCGGTCACCGCCATTTCGGCGATCCCGCCGGGAGCGGTCGCAAGTATCAAGGTCGCCGGATGTATTCCGGTGAGGCGCGCCATGAACAAGGCGAACAGAACCGAAATGCCGATCGCCACCGCCACCGTCGCCACGACCGCGGCGAGAAAACGCGGTGCTCGCGCAAGAAAGCTGCGATTGAATCGCGAACCCAGCGCGCACCCGAGCAGCAATTGCGCGCCGTTGAGCAGCTCCCGTGGCATGGCCGAGGTGCTCACGCCGCCAATGGTCAGCGGAATAGTTACCACCAGCGCGCCCAGCACGAAGGCATTGGGAACGTTCAAGCGCGTAAGGAGCACTCCTGCGGCCGCGGTCACCGACAACAACGCTGCCAGCGCGGCCCAGCGAACTTCGCTGCTCGCGGCCAGAAAGGGATCGGCTCCGTGCAAGCCCAGCGCCGCGAACGCTGACGGAATGGTAACCACCACGATCAGAATTCGGAACGATTGCGCCGCCGCGACCTGGTCGACCCGCGCGCCGAAGCGCTCACCCAACACCGCCATCTCCACCGCGCCGCCAGGTACGCTCGCGAATACCGCGGTCGTCCGATCCGTCCCTCCGAGGATCGACAGGAGGTAGCCGCAAACGTAACCCAGTGCGATCGCAAATATCGCGCCGAGAATCAGCAGCCAGACGAACCCGCCGACGCGCTGCGCGACCATCGGAGAGAAGTACAAACCCAGAGCGGTGCCGATGAGCCATTGACCGACCTGCCGTCCGCCGGGCACCGCGTCGACCGGCCAGCCCGCCACCCGCGTGGCCGCCACCGCGACCAGCGGCCCCAGCATCCACGGCAGAGGCGTATGCAAGGCGACGCAGACAAGCGCCGCAGCGAGCGCCACTGCGACG
>JALZAO010000014.1 GCA_030948305.1 Pseudomonadota bacterium | reverse complement strand
GCACGAGCGTATGGACAACATGGGGCTGGGCTTGAGCGGCCGCACGCTCGGCGTCATCGGCGCGGGCGGGATCGGCAAGGAGCTGCTGCGAATGGCGCGCGTCTTCGACTTGAAGCTGTTGGCAACCGACCCGGTCGCCAACGACGTCGAGCTGGGATATATCGGCGCGCGCAAAGTCGACCTGGACACTTTGATGCGGGAGTCGGACTTCGTCGTCGTCTGCTGCCTGCTCAACGAGCACACTCGGCACTTGATCGGCGCCGAGGCGCTGGCGAAGATGAAGCCAACGTCGTATTTGATCAACGTCGCACGCGGCCCCATCGTCGACGAAAAGGCGCTGATCGACGTGCTGCAGGAGCGCCGCATTGCCGGAGCGGCGCTCGATGTCTTCGAGCAGGAGCCGGTCGATCCGGCAAATCCGCTGCTGGCGATGAATAACGTCATCGTCACACCGCACTCCTTGTGCTGGACCGATGAATGCTTTCACAATATGGCGGCGACGGGTCTGCGCAGCATCGTCGAAGTCCTGAATGGGCGGATTCCCGAGTTCCTGGTTAATCGCGCGGTGCTGCAGCACGCGCGCGCCGCTGCGTGGTTCCGGCCATGATGCTTTTCTGCCGACGATGCCACCCGGGGACGCGACTTGCGATAATGTCCACATATTCCTCGCATGCCGGGACAAGTTCACGCGGGCGTTGTATTCTTACGCGGCGCGTCGCTTCGCATGCTTGAACGGCAGGCGCGACGGCCGCGGCGAAGTAAGTATGAATGCCGCATGGGGATTGCGATGGAGCCGATAGTGTTCAGGTTTTGGTTGCGCAGCCTTCTTGTTACGCCGTACCTGGTGTCGCTCATGGTGGCGACGCCCGCAAGTGCGGCCGACCCGCCCGCGCGGAGTCCGAGCTCGCCGGTGACGGTCATGGACAATCAGGGACGCGTGCTGAAAACGCTACAGGACCCGCCGAGCAAAGAGGCGCTCGCGGCCAAGGCCGCCGAAGAGGAGCGCCAGCGAGACAAAGCCAAGGTGGACGCAGAGCAGGCGCGCAAGGATCGGATTCTGCTCGACTCGTACACCACCGAGGCCGAGATCGATCTCGCCCGCAATCGCGCTAGCCAGGCCATCGAGCAGCAGATGGAGATTGCCCGCAGCTATGCAGTCTCGCTTGCCAAGCGGCAGGCGGAGTTGCAGAAGCAAAAAGCCGAGCTGGGCGCCAAGGGATTGCCGCCGGCGGAGGAGCAGGAGCTTGGCAGGTTGAAGGCAGAGATCGAGGTTCAGAACGCATCGGTGGCGCAGAAAAAGCAGGATCTCGAGCGCATTGTCGCGCGCTATGCGGCCGACAAGCGCCGCTGGCAGGAGATCGGCGAAAAGCAGCGCCTCGCCCGCCCTGCCGCGACAGGCGCAGCGCCCGCGAAATAGCGCAACGCACAGACCCGTCGCCGGCGGTGCGCAACATTGCGACGCGGGCTTTTCTTTCGCGCGATCTAGAGCCGGGGATCGCGGCGGCGCATCGAAACCGAGCTTCGCCAAAAGCGAAGCATGATGAAGCCTCCGATCATGCCGCCCAGATGGGCGAAATGGGCCACCCCCGCCTGGCTGCCCGTGACACCGAGGTACAACTCGATGACGGCATAGACGAAGACGAACACGCGTGCCGGCATGGGGATCGGTGGAAAAAGGAGCACCACCCGGCTGCGCGGAAAGTAAATGGCGTAGGCGAGCAGCAGTCCGAACACGCCGCCCGATGCGCCCACGGTCGGATAAACGCCGCCCATCATCGCGGCGACGATCAGCTGCGACACCGCCGCTGAAACAACGCAGACGAAGTAATAGATCAAATACCGCCGCGGACCGAAGACCTGCTCGATCGCGCCGCCGAACATGTAGAGCGCAAACATGTTGAACGCGAGATGAACGATGCCGCCGTGAAGGAAGGCGTAGGTCAGCAACTGCCATGGGCCAAAGCTCGCCCCGACGCCGCTCACCGAGGCCGCAAGCGGCCATAGGGCGAGTGGAACCACAATGCCTGGCGCAATGCCCTGCAGCAGGAAAACGGCGACGTTGGCGACGATAAGCGCGGTGGTGACAGGAGGCATGGCTTGCAGATGGGGCCGCAGCGCCCGGCGATCAATGGCGAACGATGCGATTGTGCTGCCAAAACATTATTTGCGCGTCACCGAACTCCGCGGCTTATGATGATGGCATAATCATGCTTTGCTCCGAGGACTTGTCGAATGGTTTTTCCGCGAGCTTGGATCTATGTCGGGGCGTTGGCTATGGCCATCGCGCCGCCCGTGGCGGGCTCGGCAATTCTGACGGTCTGTCCGCTGTTCCCCATCGACAATGTCTGGAACACCGCGATCGACACGCTGCCGGTAGACGCCAACTCGAACGCGTACGTAGCTACCATCGGCGCGGCCAGGACCTTGCATCCCGACTTTGGAACTGTCTATGCCGGCGCGCCCAACGGCATCCCGTTCATCACCGTTCGCGGCTCGCAGGCCAAGGTTCCGGTCAGCTTCACCTACGCCGGAGAGAGCGATCCGGGCCCTTATCCCGTTCCACCCAACGCCCCGATTGAAGGCGGACCTCAAGCCGGCGGGGACCGGCATGTGCTGGTGCTGGACTGCACCGCAGGCAAGCTATACGAACTCTTTGCGGCGTACCCCAACCCGGACGGTAGCTGGGCCGCCGGATCAGGCGCGGTGTTCGATGTGCTCGGCAATTCGCTGCGCCCGCCGACGTGGACCTCGGCCGATGCCGCGGGTCTGCCCATCCTCGCCGGCCTGGTGATCTACGAGCAGGTAGTGGCTGGAGAAATCGCGCACGCCTTGCGCTTCACGGCGCCGCAAACGCGCAACGCGTTTATCTGGCCGGCGCGCCATCAAGCGTCGGCCTTAAGCGGGACGCAGTATCCGCCGATGGGCCAGCGCTTCCGCCTCAAAGCGAGTGTCGACATCTCGGGCTTCGGACCGAACGTAAAAGTCATTTTGCGCGCGCTCAAGAAATACGGCATGTTTCTGGCGGACAACGGCAGCAGCTGGTACTTGAGCGGCGCGCCGGACCCGCGCTGGGACGACAACGAGTTGCATCAGCTCGGGCTTTTGCATGGCAGCGATTTCGAGGCAGTCGACGAATCCTCGCTGATGATCGATCCCAACTCCGGCCAAGCGCGCCCCCCCACGTCCACGCAGCCCGCGGCAGGGAAGGTATCGGTCGTCGAATACTATCGTGCCGCGGTCGGGCACTACTTCATGACCATCGAGCGCGCCGAAATCGATGCCCTCGACAACGGCACTATTGGGGGCTGGGCGCGAACCGGACAGACCTTCGAGGCCTACCCGCCGTACGACGCTAGCCACGCGCCGGTGTGTCGGTTCTACGGTCGACCCGAGGCCGGGCTCGACTCCCATTTCTTTTCCGCGTCGATATCCGAATGTCAGGCCGTGATCGCGCGCTTTTCCTACGCGTGGATCTACGAGTCGGGAAACGTGTTCACCATCGATGTGCCTGACCCGGTCAAAGGCGCATGCGCGCCCGCCGCGCCTCCGGTCTACCGTCTGTACAACAACCGCGCCGACGTCAATCATCGATATACAACTTCCCTCGCGCTTCGCGCCCGAATGATCAACGCCGGCTGGATCACCGAAGGCTATGGCCCACTTGGCGTGGCGATGTGCGCTGCCCCAGAGTAAGCGGATTGCGTTTGCGCGTAGCGGACGGCCCCTCGCCATTGACCTAGTAGGTCACAACCGTCCGGATCGATTCGCCGCTGTGCATTTGGTCGAAAAGCCTCGTTGATGCGCCGTAGCGGCAGCGAGTGGTGATTAGGTCGTCGATATTGAACCGTTTTTATCGTCAAGGGCGCGCCCGCCTGATGCGCGACCGTTGCACGGACATCCATCGCTTTCCTCGCGTCGACGCATCCGGCGCCCCCGACCGCGAGTGTACGTCAGTCGCATCGGCATTCAACCTCGACAGCGCCGCAGCTATTGCTCGAGCGGCGCATCGGGAGAGAACGCGAGTCGCGCGTGACGCCTTTGGCCTGCTAGACTTGCCGTCGCGGTTTAGTAACCGCGTCCTTTACCCAGCCATGCGCGCATGCTCGAGTCGCGGGCGCCATCGTTTCGTACCGATTAAGCCAACCAAGGATCGCCGGTGAAACTGAAGCGCTTTTCGATTGTCCTGCTGTCGGTGGCCGCTACCGTCGCGGTCGGCTTGTTCCTCGTCAATATTTCGTCCGGCGAGCAGAAGATCACCGAGCGCATCGCGCATTCGTACGCCGTCGCCGACCCGCAGTTCCAGCGCTCGATGAGCGTGTTGCTCGGACCGCCATTGCTCGACGGGAATCGCGTCGACACCCTGCTCAACGGTAAGCAGATCTTTCCGGCGATGCTCGCCGCCATCCACTCCGCAAAAAGGAGCATCACCTTCGAGACGTACATTTACTGGTCGGGGGAGGTGGGCAAGAAATTCGCCGTCGCGCTTGCCGACCGTGCGAAGAGTGGTGTTCACGTGCACGTTCTGCTGGATTGGGTCGGCAGCAGCAAGATAGATGAGGCCATGCTCGACTCGATGCGCACCGCCGGCGTCGAGATCGAGAAATATCACCCGCCTAAGTGGTACACGCTGAACAAGCTCAACAACCGGACGCACCGCAAGCTTCTGGTCGTCGACGGCAAGACCGGCTTCACGGGCGGCGTGGGAATCGCCGACGAATGGAACGGCAACGCTCAGGACCCGGACCACTGGCGCGACACGCACTTTCGCATCGAAGGTCCAGCGGTTGCACAGATGCAGGCCGCGTTCATCGACAACTGGCTCAAGGTTGCGGGTGCGGTTCTCGACGGGCCGGACTATCTTCCCGCCGAATCGCCAGGCGGCAACGTCGTCGCCCAAGTGTTCAAGAGCTCCCGCGACGGCGGGTCGGAGAGCATGCACCTAATGTATCTGCTTTCGATCGTCTCGGCGACTCGCAGCATCGATCTTGCGATGGCCTATTTCGTCCCCGATGAGTTGAGCGAAATGGCGTTGATCGATGCCATCAAGCGCGGGGTCAAGCTGAGGATGATTTTGCCCGGTCCTTACACCGACACCGAGGTCCTGCGCAAGGCATCGCATGGCAAATGGGGACGCCTGCTACAGGCCGGGGCCGAGATCCACGAATTCCAGCCGACGATGTTTCACTGCAAGGTGATGGTCGTGGACGGATTGTGGTCGAGCGTCGGCTCGACCAACTTCGACAATCGCTCATTCCGCCTCAACGACGAAGCCAATCTCAATGTCTTCAGCGCCGAGTTCGCCGAGCGCCAGACTGTAATTTTCAACGAGGATTTGAAGCAATCGCGGCGGGTGACCTACGAGGAATGGCAAAACCGGCCGTGGACGGAGAAACTTTTGGAGCGCGCGGAAGCTTTGCTCCATTCGCAGCTCTGAACAGCGGAGTCTGAAGACTCGCGCTTGCGAGCGGATCAATGTCCGCGAAACGCCTTGGAGTCAAGCCACATGCAGACGGCTTCCTTGAGGGCGACGCCCGCCCATTCAAAACCCGGAGCTTGCGGATTCAGGTTGCCGGCATGATTGACGATCAAGCCGTACGCGCGCCTGATCTCGTCGGCGCTGCGCTGCGGATTGGCAACTGCCGCGCGAAACTCCTGTACTTCCGACACCAAGCTGGTCGGCGTGAGGTGCTGTCCAAGTTCTTGCCTGTTCATTACAATCCTTTCGCTGCTCCAGCTCGGGTACCATCGATCGATGCCGACGCTGCCAGTGCAGGTTGATCCTCGCATCTACTCCTACGCAAGGACCGTACCAAGGAGCGCGCCAACGGGCGTCATGGCAGCAGCTTTCGGGCGATCCCCGGCGATGGAACAAAAGGGAATGACCCCGTAGGAAGCCGGGACGACGCCCAGAGTCAGCGAGGTGACGTCCTTGGTCGGCTCAGGGGCGCGGGTGCGCACCCGCCCCCGCGTGGGCGGGTTGGCCGAGAATCTCCACCTTTACCCGCGCGACGCCGCTCTTCATTCCAAGCGCCGCGGCGGCGCGCGAAGAAAGATCGACAATTCTTCCTTGAATATGCGGGCCACGATCGTTGACCCGGACCCGCACCGACTTGCCATTGTCGAGGTTGGTGACCCGGACCTCGGCGCCGAACGGCAAGGTCCGGTGCGCCGCGGTCAGATTATTGCTGTCGTAGCGGTCTCCGCTCGCTGTGCGTTTCCCGTTGAGATGCTCGCTGTACACTGATGCCAAGCCCTTTTGGGCAGGCGGCAACCCGGCGCCACTGGCAATGGCTCCGGTCATGCAGCTGCACATGGCTGCCAACCCGATAGATATGCCAAGCACCGCCGCCGCGTTCCTGGGGCCCATGGCTGACGCTCTCATTATCGGCCAGCGATTGCAAGGCAGGGCTCGGCGTCGCACCTCACGAATTGTCGGCCACAGTCCTACAGTAAGTGTTGCGCGGCGCCGATTCCGCGCGCGGTGGCCGCATGCCACACTGGAAGGCAGCCGGCAGTCGATTCCACTGCCGCGTCGATCAGGAGAAGACGCACATGGAACGAACAAGGTCACCGAATCCGGCGAACGCGGGTCTTAGTCCGTTGCGCCGGTGCGTACGGTGACATGAAACGGCCCGTGACCTCGGAAAGCTCCGCGCCGAGGCGGCGTCAATTCGGCGAGCGGTCGACATACATCCTCAAAAATCCGGGTGGATTCGCCGTTTGCGTGCTCAAGGCCTTTCGCAAGAACCAGGGCTTGCTGCTGGCCGGCGCCGTCGCTTACTACACACTGCTGTCGCTGATCCCGCTCTTGATCCTGATGCTGATAGCGCTGTCGCACGTGATCGAACCCTCGCGGCTGCTGGCCACGATGACCGACTATCTCGACTTCATCGTCCCTGGGCAATCCGGAGCGCTCGTCGGCGAGCTTCGTGCGTTCCTGGAGCACGGCCAGACAATCGGCGTCGTTCTGCTGGTAACGATGATATTTTTCAGTGCGCTCGCGTTCACGGTGCTCGAAAACGCGATGTCCGTGATTTTCTATCATCGCGTGACTGTCCGGCGCCGGCGCTTTGTCGTATCTGCGCTCCTGCCCTACATCTTCATCTTTTTTCTGGGATTGGGCCTGCTGGCGGTGACCATCGTCGCCGGCAAGCTGGGCGCGCTGGCCACGCATAACATCACGGTCTTCGGCGTTCCGCATTCGCTGAGCGATCTGTCGGACTACCTGCTGTATCTGCTCGGCGTTGCCGGCGAGATCCTGATTTTGACGGCGATCTATCTGGTCATGCCGGTGGGGCGACTGTCCCTGCGCCACGCGCTGCTCGGCGGCGTCACCGCGGGACTGCTTTGGGAGCTGACGCGGCACCTGCTGGGCTGGTATTACGGCACCATGTCGCAGGTACGCGTTGTCTATGGCTCGCTGACGACGGCGATCCTGGCGCTGCTTTCGGTGGAGATCGGCGCCATTCTCCTGCTGCTGGGCGCGCAGGTCATCGCCGAATATGAAAGGATCGGTCGCGAGCCCGCGAATGCTCCGCAGAAGGGGCTGACCACCGAAACGCGAACCGCGCCGCGGGAGCGCGGCGCTTGACTGCGGGGGCGATGGCGGACCGGCGCGCGGTCCGCCCGAGGCCGTCCGTCCGCCCATTGCGCGTCTTGAAATGGCTAGCAAGCTCGATTTCGATCCCGTTTCTTTGCGCTTGCGTCACCTTGACGGTCGAGCCCCGCGCCCTCGTCTCCAGTCCGGACGGCACTGCTCGAGTCACGACCCTCCGATGCGACGCCGTCGGCCGCGTGTTGCAAACGGCTGGCAATGGTCAGGTAACGGATGCACTGGATCGGCGCCCGTTCAAAGTCCTGACGTGGAACATTCACAAGCAAGCCGACTCCGGTTGGGAGGGCGATCTGTCGGCGTTCGCAGCCGGCAACGACGTGGTGCTGCTGCAGGAGGCCGTATTGCAGCAGCCGCTGCGCAAGATCCTCAACGATACGGGTCTGGGCTGGTCGATGGCGAGCTCGTTCCTGCTCGACGCCGACGACATCGGCGTGTTGACCGCGACCCGCATCGCGCCGATGGCCAGTTGCACGCAACGCGTGGTCGAGCCGCTCATTCGCATCCCTAAATCGGCGGTGATCAGCTGGCTGCCTATCGTCGACACGGCGGCCGGCACGCGGGCCGGCGCGCGGGAAACGCTCGCGATCGTCAATGTTCATTCCATTACCTTCGAGCTTGCTCTGGACGTGTATCGCAGCCAGCTCGAGGCGCTGGCCGACGCGCTCGCCGGGCACCGCGGCCCGATTATTTTCGCCGGCGATTTCAACACCTGGAACGATGGGCGCGACCGGGTCGTGAGTGAAATCGCGGCACGCCTGGGGCTGACCGAACTCAACTTGCGGGTCGACCAGCGAGCCGTCTTCTTCGGCCGTCACCTCGACCATATTTTCATTCGCGGGCTGGAGACGGTCGACGTCAGCGCTGTTCCGGTCACCTCGTCGGACCACAACCCCGTGGGGGCGACGCTACGCATTCCCTAGGCATGCGCGCCAAAGTTCAAGGCTCCATGTCGCAACGATAACTCGGCATAGCGTAAGACTATTGTTACGATAGAATAAATACACTTGATCTATCGACCTCTTGCCCCGATCATAGGATCATCGCCCTCGAACCCAACCAGGAGCTCATCGTGTCGGAACTTAAACTCGCCAATCGTGAAGGACAGCGCGTCCCTGAAGTCAGCTTCCGCATCCGCCGTAACGGCGAATGGGCAACGGTGACCAGTGACGAGCTTTTTGGGCACAAGAATGTCGTCGTCTTTTCCCTCCCGGGCGCGTTCACGCCGACCTGTTCGTCGACGCACTTGCCGCGATTCAACGAGCTCGCGCCGGTGTTCAAGGCGCAGGGCATCGACGCCATCGTCTGCGTCTCGGTCAACGACCCGTTCGTGATGGAGGAATGGGGACGCGATCAGGAAGCTCAAAACGTATTTCTGCTGCCCGACGGCAACGGAAAATTTACCGAGCAGATGGGCTTGCTGGTCGACAAATCCGATTTGAACTTCGGCAAGCGCTCCTGGCGCTACTCGATGCTCGTTCGCGACAAGGTGATCGAAAAAATGTTCATCGAGCCGGATGAGCCGGGCGACCCATTCAAGGTATCCGATGCCGACACCATGCTCGCGTATCTGAACCCGAACGCGAGCAAGCCCGATCAGGTCGCCATTCTTACGCGCGAGGGTTGCTCGTTCTGTGCCAAGGCCAAGCGCCTGCTCGCCGACGCGGGGTATGATTTTGCCGAAGTTCCTCTGCCGCATACCATACGCACCAAGGCTTTGGGAGCGATAGCGTCTGCGGGGACGGTGCCGCAGGTATTCATCAACGGGCGCTTGATCGGAGGATTGGAAGATCTGACGGCGTTCGTGAAGAAGGCCGCGTAGAGTCAAGTGAGGCCGAGTAAGGTCAAGTAAGCACGCGTGGCGGCGTACGACCAAGACCCACCGGTCTCGATGTCGATGAGCCGAACGTGACAAAGGCAGAGCAATGGCAACGACGCAATCGAGCATCGAGACCGACGTAGCCGTCATCGGCGCTGGGACCGCCGGCCTTGCGGCGTATCGCGCTGCCAAGGTGGCGGGCAAGCGTGTGCTCTTGATCGAAGGCGGCGAACACGGCACGACCTGCGCGAGAGTGGGGTGCATGCCGAGCAAGCTGCTGATCGCCCCTGCCGAGGCCGCGCATGCCGTCGGACGGTTTGCCGCGTTCGGAATGCAGCCCGTTGCGGTCAAGGTCGATCGCCGGGCGGTGATGGAACGCGTCAGACTCGAGCGCGACCGGTTCGTGGCATTCGTGACCGACGACGTCGATTCTCTACCCGACGCCGACAAGCTCGTCGGCTGTGCGACCTTTGTCGATGACCGGACGCTGCGGGTCGACGATCGCCTGCTGGCCAAGGCGGCCGGCATCGTCATCGCCACCGGTTCCTCTCCTGTCTTTCCGCTCGCCTGGCGCGCCCTCGGCAACCGCCTCGCGACCAACGAGGACGTCTTCGAATGGGCCGAGCTCCCGGAAAGCGTCGCCGTTTTCGGCCCCGGAGTGATCGGCCTCGAGCTTGGCCAGGCACTGCACCGTCTGGGCGTGCGGGTCAAGGTGTTCGGCAGAGGCGGCGGCGTCGGCCCCTTGTCGCACCCCGCGCTCATCGACTGCGCGCGGAAGGTGTTCACCCAGGAGTTCTACCTCGATACCAACGCCCATGCCGAGGTCGCCCGCGACCGCGACGAGGTGGTCGTCACCTATCGGGCACTCGACGGTAGCACCCAGACCGAGCGGTTTGCGTACCTGGTCGCGGCCACCGGCCGGGCACCCAACGTCGGCAAGCTCGGGCTCGAAAATACCACGCTGGCGCTCGACGCCCGCGGCGTGCCGATCTACGACCGCACCACCTTGCAATGCGGCGGCTCGTCCATCTTTGTCGCCGGAGACGCGAGCGACGATTCGCCGGTGCTGCATGAAGCCGCGGATGAGGGGCGCATCGCCGGCGACAACGCGGCGCGGTTTCCCGCGATCAGGAGCGGCGTTCGGCGTGCGTTGCTGAGCGTGGTCTTCACCGATCCGCAGATCTCCATCGTCGGCGGTGGATTCGCGTCGGCGCGGCCCGCGGCTCCCGTCATCGGCGAGGTATCGTTCGAAAACCAGGGCCGTGCTCGCGTCATGCTGCGCAACCAGGGCATGCTGCAGGTGTATGCCGACAGCACCACCGGCCTATTTCTCGGTGCGGAGATGATCGGCCCGGATGCGGAGCACATCGGCCATCTGCTGGCGTGGGCCAAGCAGATGAATCTCACCATCGACCAGATGCTGGAGATGCCGTTTTACCATCCGGTGGTCGAGGAAGGGCTGCGCTCTGCGCTGCGCAATGCGCGCGCCAAGCTGGCCTTGACCGCCGGCGCGAAGCGCGCGGCCTGAGCTAAGCAGCGGCCGCCCTTATCCCTGCAAGAGGCGTTGCCCGTGCTCGCGCGTGGTGTGAAAGCCGACGCTGGTCCACCGCTCCATCGTCACCTGCAGGATGTATTTATTCGCCGCCAGGAACACCGGGTTGCCGTCGACGTCGGTCGCCATCGAAGTCGCGGTTTCGTTCTCGAAATTGCGAAGCGTCGCGGCATCGGGGAAAGTGAGCCAGCGGGCGGTGGCGATGTTGGCTGGATCATAGAGCGCGTCGACCTTGTATTCGCGAGCCAGTCGGTCCGCCACCACGTCGAACTGCAGCTCCCCGACCGCGCCGAGCAGCAGCGTGTTGTTCCACGCGCGTTCGAAGACCTGAATCGCCCCTTCCTCGCCCAGCTCCTGGAGACCTTTCTGAAGCTGCTTGGCCTTGAACGGGTCGCGCGGCCGCGTGACGCGGAACAGCTCCGGCGCGAAGTAGGGAATGCCCTTGAACGCCAGCGCTTCCCCTTCGGTCAGCGTGTCGCCGATCTGCAACTGGCCGTGATTGTGAATGCCGATGATGTCGCCGGCGACGGCATCGTCGCTGGCAACGCGCTCGTTGGCCATGAACGTCAAGACGTTGCCGAGCTTCATCTCGCGGCCGATGCGCAGGTGGCGAACTTTCATCGCCGGCTGATAGCGGCCGGAGCAAACGCGGAAAAACGCAATGCGGTCGCGATGGCGCGGATCCATGTTCGCCTGAATCTTGAAGACGAAGCCGCTGAACGCTTTTTCCGTGGGCACAACCACCCGGGTGCTGCCGTCGCGCGGCTGCGGCGGCGGCGCCCAGTCCACCAGCGCCTGCAGAATCTCCTGCACCCCGAAGTTGTTGATAGCCGAGCCGAAGAAAACCGGCGACTGCGCTCCCGTGAGGAACGCATCCAGGTCGTAGGGCGAGCTCGCGTTTCGGAGTAGCTCCACGTCGTGACGCAAGGACAGCGTCTCGTCGGGAAAAAGCTCGTCCAGACGAGGATTGCCCAATCCCTCGATCAGCTCGCCGTCATCGCGCACCCTTTCCTCGCCCGGCGTGAACCGGACCAGGCGGTCTTGCCGCAGGTCGAACACGCCCCGGAAGCGTTTGCCCATGCCGACCGGCCAGGTGATAGGCGCGCAGTCGATTTTGAGCACCGACTCGATTTCCTCGAGCAGCGCCATCGGCGCCCGAACCTCGCGATCGAGCTTGTTCACGAACGTGATGATCGGTGTCGAGCGCAGCCTGCACACTTCCAGCAGCTTGATCGTCTGCGCTTCGACACCCTTGGCG
>JALZAO010000247.1 GCA_030948305.1 Pseudomonadota bacterium | reverse complement strand
CTGGTGGCTCCTCCCCATCCCGGCGCTGTTTTTCGCGATGGGATGGATCGCCGCGCGCATCGACATCAAGCATCTGTTGCGCGAGTCGCGGGCGTTGCCGCTTTCGTATTTCCGGGGACTCAATTTCCTGCTCAATGAGCAGCCGGACAAGGCGATCGAATCGTTCATCGAAGTGGTCAAGGTCGACCCGCAGACGATCGACCTTCACTTTGCTCTCGGCAATCTTTTTCGCCGCCAGGGCGAGATCGATCGCGCCATCCGCATGCATCAGAATCTTCTCGATCGGCCGGACTTGCCCGCGGACAAGCGCCAGACGGCGGTGTTCGAGCTGGCCCAGGATTTTCACCGCGCAGGGCTGCTCGACCGCGCGGAAGACCTTTTTTCCCGGCTCGACGGCAGCCCGTTCGAGGTTCAGGCGCTGGGATTCCTGCTGCAGATCTACGAGCAGGAGAAGGACTGGCAGAAAGCGATTGCGACCACCAAGCGCATGGAGGCGCTGGCCAAGCGACCGTACTTCAAGGAAATCGCGCACTACTATTGCGAGCTGGCGCAGAACGCGCTGCTGCGTTCGCAATTCGACGACGCGCGGCAGTTCATCGACCAGGCGCTGGCGGAGTACAAGCTTTGCACGCGCGCGACGATGCTGCTCGGCGATGTCGAGTCACAGCGCGGAAATCATCTTGCCGCCATCGCAGCATGGCAGCGCATCGAGTCGCAGAATCCGGCGTTTCTGGGCTTGGTCGCCGACCGTCTGGCTGACGCGTACCGAAAAATCGGCGACGTCGCGCAGGGTGTCCGGGTGCTGCGCAATTACGAGGATCAATATCCGTCACTCGATTCGCTGACGGCGCTGTTCAACCAGATCCTCGCCCACGAGGGCGCCGAATCGGCGACGCAGCTCATCAAGGACGAGCTGACGCGCAATCCGACGCTGCTGGGCTTGGACAAGCTGCTCGAGGCGCAGCTGATGGCGGCGCCGGCGGACCGGCGGCACGACCTCGAGCTCGTCAAGGGCCTCGTCGGCCAGCACATCAAGCGGCTCGGCATGTATCGTTGCGAGAATTGCGGCTTTCGCGCCAAGCAATACTATTGGCGCTGTCCCGGTTGCGGAAAGTGGGAAACCTATTCACCTCGGCGCACCGAATCGCCGGACGGTTTTGCATGAATTAGAACCAGGAGATTCTTCATGATCGCTCAGGCGCCGCGGGTCATCGTTCCGCTCGACTTTCCCGACATGCTGTCGGCGTTCGGCTTGGCGGCGCGGCTCGACCCTCGAAAATGCGCGGTCAAGGTCGGCAAGGAGTTGTTCACCGCGGCCGAGGCAGGTCTGGTGCGTGAGCTGGTTCGTCGCGGGTTTCTGGTCTTTCTCGATCTCAAGTTTCACGACATCCCGAACACCGTCGCCCAGGCTTGCGCCGCAGCGACGCGAATGGGGGTATGGATGATCGACGTCCACGCCACGGGGGGAGCGGCGATGATGCGCGCGGCGCGCCAGTCGGTGAACCAGACCGCGGCGGAAATGGGACGCAGCGCGCCGCTCCTGATTGCGGTGACCGTGCTGACCAGCCTCGCCGCCGAGGATCTTCTGGCGATAGGCATGACCGGATCGGTCGACGAACAGGTGCTGCGGCTTGCGCGCCTGGCTCAGGAAAACGGGCTCGACGGAGTGGTCTGCTCGGCGCACGAGGCGGCCGCGCTGCGCGCGGCGTGCGGCGGCAAATTCAAGCTGGTGACGCCCGGCATCCGTCCGGCCGGCGCGGCGCTCAACGATCAGGCGCGGGTGATGACGCCGGAGGCGGCCATCGCCGCCGGCGCCGACTATCTGGTGATCGGACGGCCGATCACCGGCGCTGCCGATCCTCTGGCCGCGCTCGACGCCATCAACGCCTCGATTGGCGCCGAAACGAAGGTTCCGGCTTGAAGATAACGATGATTGGGACCGGCTATGTCGGTCTCGTCACCGGGACCTGTTTCGCCGAGGTCGGCAACGATGTGATGTGTCTGGACCTCGATGCCGGCAAAATCGAAACCCTCAGCCGCGGTGGGGTCCCCATCCACGAGCCGGGTTTGCAAGACATGATCCGGCGCAATGTCGCCGGCGGCCGCCTGCGATTCAGCACCGATATCGACGCCGCGGTCACCCACGGAGCGCTGCAGTTTATCGCGGTCGGCACGCCGCCCGACGAAGATGGCTCCGCCGATATGCAGTACGTGATCACGGCCGCACGCAACATCGGTTCGCGGATGGTCGATTCCAAGGTGATCGTCGACAAATCGACGGTGCCGGTCGGCACCGCGGATCGGGTCCGCGAGACCATCGCCGCCGAGCTAGCGCGGCGCGGCGTCGACCTCCCGTTCGCGGTGGCGTCGAACCCCGAGTTCCTGAAGGAAGGCGCGGCCGTCGAGGATTTCATGAGGCCGGACCGGGTGGTCATCGGCTCCGATGACGAGCGGGCGATCGGCTTGTTGCGGGCCGTCTACGCGCCGTTCCAGCGCAACCATGAGCGGCTGCTGGTGATGGATGTCCGTTCCGCGGAGCTGACCAAGTATGCCGCGAACGCGATGCTGGCGACACGGATCTCGTTCATGAACGAACTGGCTAACCTTGCCGACGCGCTGGGCGCCGACATCGAGCACGTCAGAAGAGGCATTGGCTCCGATCCGCGCATCGGTTATCGCTTTCTGTATCCGGGCGCCGGCTATGGCGGCTCGTGCTTTCCCAAAGACGTCAAAGCCTTGCAGGCGACCGCGAAGCTCCACGGCCGCCCGCTCGAGATTCTCGCCGCGGTCGAGTCGGTCAACGACACGCAAAAAAAGCGGCTGCTCGAGAAAATCACGCAGCGATTGGGCGTCGATCTCGCCAACAAAACGTTTGCGGTCTGGGGACTCGCATTCAAGGCCAACACCGACGACATGCGCGAGGCGCCGTCGCAAACCGTGATCCGCGGCTTGCTCGATCGCGGCGCGAGCGTGACGGCTTACGATCCGGTGGCGATGGACGAGGCCAGGCGCGTCTTCGGCACCACGTCGCGACTGGCGTACGCGGCCTCGCCCATGGACGCGGTCACCGGTGCCGACGCGCTGGTCGTGGTGACCGAGTGGCAGGAGTTTCGAAGTCCGGACTTCAGTCGATTGCGGCGCACGCTACGACAGCCGCTTCTTTTTGACGGCCGCAACCTTTTCGATCCGAAGGAAGTGCGCGCTGCCGGCCTGGAATATTTCGGCATCGGCCGACCGTAACTGCATCATGCGAGGCCCGACGCGTATCCTGCTCACGTACTCAGCAATGGCGGCCTGATGCCTACCCGGGGATTCTCCGACTTTCGTGCTGCGATCACGACCACGCGGGTGCTGGTGGTCGGCGACGTCATGCTCGATCGCTACTGGTTCGGCGATGTCGAGCGCATCTCGCCCGAGGCGCCGGTGCCGGTGGTTCGAATCTCGCGCAGCGAAGAACGCCCGGGA
>JALZAO010000246.1 GCA_030948305.1 Pseudomonadota bacterium | reverse complement strand
GTACTCTTCCATTTTCTTTCAGCCCATGACACAGAGGCTCGCGCCGCCGATGACGGTGTTCTGCGGCGCGCCGGCCACGTCGGCGTAGTAGGGGAGGGTCGACTCGGCAAACTTGAACTTCGCGTTCTGCTTGATCGTGCCGTAGGCCGCAGAGGACGTGGTCATCATCGCGCACTCTCCGCTATAGAACTTGGCTTCCGGCTCGTTCTTGCGCCCGCCGTATACGAAATATCCCTTCTTGATCCAGTCCTGCATGTTCTCGATGTGGCGAACCTGGACCGGACCGTTGAACACCAGCTTCGCGTCCGACCCGGCGAAACCGTTTTCCTTGGTGAGGAAGGGCACGTTGTGCCAGGCCGAGAAGCTCTCGAGCTGCGTCCAGGTCTGCCAGCCGGTCGTGAACGGACACGCGTGCCCCGAAGCCTTGAGTTTCGCCATCGCGGCGACAACTTCGGGCCAGGTCTGCGGCGCGCGGTTGGGATCGAGCCCCGCCTTCTCGAACGCGTCCTTGTTGTACCAGAACACGGTCGTCGAGCTGTTGAACGGGAAGGACAGCATCTGGCCCTTCGCATTCGTGTAATAACCCGCCACCGCCGGCACATATACCTTCGGGTCGAATTTCTCACCTGCTTCGGCCATCACTTCGTACACCGGCTTGATCGCGCCCTTGGCGGCCATCATCGTGCCGGTCCCGACCTCGAACACCTGCAGCAGCGCCGGCGCGTTACCCGCGCGGTACGCGGCGATGGCCCCCGCCATCGCTTCCGGATAGCTGCCCTTGTAGACCGCGGTGACCTTGTAGTCGCTCTGGCTGTCGCTGAAGCGCTTGGCCAGCGCGTTGACCCTGTCGTTGTTGGCCCCGGTCATCGCGTGCCACCACTGGATTTCCGTGACCGCCTGCGCCTGCGCGGCCAGGCCGAACAGTGCCGCTGCCAGCGCTGCACGCATGAAGCTCGGCACGAAGCTCGATTTGTTGCTCTTCATTGTTTCCTCCTCAGGAACAGATTCTGATTATGGTCGGTCAGGGGGACGATTCTATTGCAAACGGCGCGCGCGTGGTGACGGCTTGCGCGCGGCCGCCCTAGACCATCAACGTCAAGTGCCGCGTCGCGTGTCGGCCGCAGCCCCGACTCGCAATTCCGCGTGCCAGCTCCGTACGTCCACTGTTTGTTCTGCTCAAACGTGTCGCTGGCCTCTCTGCCTCCGGGGTCGCATCCCCGCGCTTTGCGCGGGGCCCCTGCTCCGCCCTACGGCGTCCTATCCCCGCGCTTCGCGCGGGGCGACCGGCGACGACGGGTGGCTCGCGTGGCTGACTAATCTGCGGGTCCAGCGTCTGGATGCGTTGCCGCAAGCGTATTGTCGCCGTGCGCGGCCCCGACCTTCGGCGCCTCGCTGCGCCGGGCAAGGAGCGTATAGGCGGTCGGGACGACAAAGAGCGTCAGCAGCGTGCCAAAGGCCATGCCGCCGACGATCACCCAGCCGATCTGGGTGCGGGACTCCGCCCCGGCGCCTCGGGCCAAGGCGAGCGGCAGCGCGCCCAGGACCATGGCGCCGGTCGTCATCAGGATCGGCCGCAGGCGTAGCGTTGCCGCATCGATCACGGCATCGACGACGGTTTCGCCCTTCGCCCGCAGCTGGTTGGAAAACTCGACGATCAAAATCCCGTGCTTGGTGATCAGGCCGACCAGCGTCACCAATCCGACCTGACTGTAGATGTTGAGCGTGCCTCCGGCCAGCCAAAGCGTGAGCAGCGCCCCGGTCATCGACAAGGGTACCGACAACATGATCACGAACGGGCTGCGAAAGCTTTCGAACTGCGCCGCCAGCACGAGGTAGATGAACATCAGCGCCAGCACAAAGGTAAAGTAGATCTCGCCGCCCGACTTGCGAAACTCGCGCGACTGGCCGTCGAGATCGGTCTGCGCCGTAGCGGGCAAGGAGCGCTTGGCGGCGTCGTCCATCGCCTTGAGCGCCTCGCCGACCGCGAATCCCGGAGCGAGCGTACCGGTGACCTTGACCGCGCGGAGGCGATTGAAGTGATTGAGCGATTGCGGTGACACGCCTTCGCGCACTTCGACCAGATTCGAGAGCTGGACCATGCTTCCATCGCGGGCGCGAACGTAGCTGTCGCTGATGTCGGCCGGCGTCGAGCGGTCGACCGGAGCGACCTGCACGATCACGTCGTATTGCTCGCCGTCCTTCTTGAAGCGGGTGACCTGCCGCCCGCCGAGCATGGTCTCCAGCGTTCTGCCGACGGTATCCACCGCGCTGCCGACGTCGGAAAGCTTATCGCGGTTGATCGTGACCCGCACTTCCGGGGTGTTCAGACGCAGGTCTGTCTGCAGGTTTTGCACGCCCGGATATTTTCGCGCCTCTTCCAGAAAGCGGTCGACCACGCGCTGCAGATCGGCGTAAGGCACCTGCGACATGATCACGTACTCGACCGGCGTCGACCGGAACGGTTGTCCCAGCGACGGCGGGTTGACCGGAAACGCGAGCGCGCCGGGAATCGACGCCAGCTTCGGGCGCAATTCCTCGGTGATCTTCTGCTGCTTCTTGTCGCGATCCTCCCAGGGCTTCAGGCGCAGCACCGCGACGCCATCGACCACTGTGGGGAAACCTGCGATGGCGATATACGCCGCCGCTTCGGGCACCGTCGCGTAGAACTCCTCGATCGGCTTCAACTGATTGGCGGTGTATTGCGGCGTCGAACCTTGCGGCGCGGAGACCAGACCGAGAATGACGCCGCGATCTTCGAGCGGCGCGAGCTCCGACTTGAGCACCATGAAAAACACCGCACCCACGCCGGCTACCCCGAGCCATACCAGCGCGATGATCCATCGCGCGTGCAGCATCGCCGTCAGCGCGCGACGATAGCCATTGGTCATCGCCAGCAGCCAGCGCTCGATCCGGTTGTAGAGCCACGAGTGCTTCTCCTCGTGGCGCAGCAGCAGGGAACACATCATCGGCGAGAGCGTCAGCGCGACGAAGCCCGAGACGAGCACGGCGCCGGCCAGCGTCAGCGCGAACTCGATGAACAGGCGGCCGGTGCGCCCGGTGGCGAATGCCAGCGGCGCGAACACCGAGGTCAGCGTCAGCGTCATCGCGATCACGGCAAAGCCGATTTCCCGCGCGCCCTGAATCGCGGCCTCCTTCCGCGGCATGCCGGCTTCGACATGGCGGAAAATGTTTTCCAGCATGACGATCGCGTCGTCGACGACCAGCCCGATCGCCAGCACCATCGCCAGCAGCGTCAGCGTATTGATGGTGAATCCGAACGCGTACATCAGCCCGAAGGCGCCCACCAGAGCCACCGGAATCGTCACCAGCGGAATGAGCGTCGCCCGCAGACTGCGCAGAAAGAAAAAGATCACCAGCACCACCAGCAGAATCGCCTCGGCGATGGTCTCGAAAACCGACCCGATCGAGCGATCGATGAACACCGACGTGTCGTACGAGACAATCAGCTTCATGC
>JALZAO010000245.1 GCA_030948305.1 Pseudomonadota bacterium | reverse complement strand
CACCAGCCGCGACTGGAGCAGCTATCCGATCATGCGTTTCGCGAGCGTGCCGCAAAGCATCGACGTACACATCATCGATCGCCCCGGCGCTCCCTTTCTCGGCACGGGCGAGGCGGCGCAGGGTCCGGCGGCGGCGGCGCTCGCCAACGCGCTGGCCAGCGCCGCCGGGGTGAGAATCCGCGAATTGCCGCTGACCAGCAAACGCGTCAAGGCCGCGATCGGAGTCTAAAGAGGGTTGTCAGGATAATCGCGGCATCCTGCGCCCCGACGCGCCCCCTGACAATAGCTCGCAACCATGGCGCCCGCATGAACCAACCGCTGACATTCGCCGCCGCGCGTCGGCATCGCCCCGCACAATCCACCAGCCTGCTCGTGCCAGGGCGCACCTGCTGGCGTATCGAGCGCGCGCGGAAGCTATCCTGGCTGATCGACGGCGAACAATATTTCGGCGCGGTGCGCAACGCGATGGCGCAAGCGCAAAGCACGATCTTCATCGTCGGCTGGGACATCGACAGCCGCGTGCGGCTGGTGCCGACAGGCGCGAACGATGGATTACCCGATGCGCTCGGCGATTTTCTGGCCGCGCTGCTCGCGTCGCGGCCGCAGCTCAACGCCTACATCCTCAGCTGGGATTTTGCCTTGCTGTTCGCGCTGGAACGCGAGTGGCTGACGGAGCTCAGGCTCTCCTCGCAGACGCAGCATCGGCTCAAGTTCCAGATGGACGACCGACATCCGGTCGGCGCATCGCACCACCAGAAGCTTATCGTCGTCGACGATACGATCGGTTTCGTCAGCGGCTTCGACCTGACCTTCAACCGCTGGGATACGCCCGAACACATCCCGGGGGACACGCGCCGTCGCAATCCGGACGGCACCGCGTATGCGCCGTTCCACGACCTCGGCGTCGTCGTCAGTGGGCCCGCCGCCGCCGCGCTGGGCGAGCTGGCTCGCGAGCGTTGGCATGCGGCGACGGGACGGCACGCGCGCCAGCTCGACGCCACCGCAGAGGTCGATCACTGGCCCTCGCCAAACGGCAGCGCCGACCTCACCGACGTGGACGTGGCCATCGTTCGCACCGAGCCGCGCTTCGAAGACAAGGACGGCGTGTTCGAGGCGCGCAATCTTCATCTCGATGCCATCGCCGCTGCCAAAACATCGATCTTTGCCGAGAACCAGTATTTCACCTCGCGCACCATCGCTCAAGCGCTGGCCAAGACGCTCGAGCGCGAGGAAGGACCCGACATCGCCATCATTTCGCCATCGACGCAAAGCGGCTGGCTGGAGACCTCGACCATGGGGGTGCTTCGCGCCCGTATTCACAACGATCTTATCCGTGCCGACACGCATCAACGCTATCGTGTTTACTGCCCATGGCTCGACGGCAGCGCAGGGGACGCCGCCTGCCTCAACGTTCACAGCAAGATTATGATCGTCGACGACGAATTCCTCACGATCGGATCGGTCAACTTGAGTGGCCGCTCGATGGGCTTGGATACCGAATGCAACCTGGCGATCGAAGCGAAGGGTGACGAGCAGATCAGCGCCGCGATCTCCGCCATGCGCAACCGGCTGCTCGCCGAACACCTCGCCCGCGACGAACGAGCGGTCGCAGACGCAGTTCGAAGCAACCGCGGGCTGATCGCCGGCATCGAAGCCTTGCGCGGCCCCGGCCGTTCGTTGAAAGCGATGGCGGGATCCGCGGAAGACGACTGGAGCGCGCTCGTTCCCGATCATTCGCTGCTCGATCCGGAAGAGCCGATCGACACCGGCCGGCTGGTGGAAGAAGTCGTTTCGCGCTCCGAAAAGCGATCGATCGCGGTTCGAAGCGTGGGCATCGGCGCCGCCATCGTCGTGCTTGTCGCGCTGGCGCTTGCCTGGCGCTACACGCCGCTGCGTGATCTGATCAACACCGAGGCGCTCGCTGGCATGGCGGAAGCCTTTGCCGCAGGTCCGTTGGCCCCGCTGATCGTCGTCGCGGCGTACGTGATCGGCGGCCTCGTCGTGCTGCCGGTGACGGTGATGATTGCAGTCACGGGGATCGTCTTCGGGCCGGTCCTGGGATTCGTCTATGCGCTCATCGGCGTGACGCTGAGTGCGATATTCATCTACTATCTCGGCCGCAAGCTCGGACGCGCGACGGTGCGGCGGATCGCCGGCAAGCGCATCAACGAGCTCTCGCGCCGGATCGCCAAGCGCGGCCTGATCGCGGTCGTGGTGGTTCGCATGCTGCCGATCGCGCCCTTTACCATCATCAACCTGATCGCCGGTGCGTCGCATATCAGGTTCCGGCATTTCGTCCTCGGCACCCTACTCGGCATGGCGCCGGGCACCCTGATACTCGTCGTGTTCGTCGATCGCATCGTCGCCGCGGTGCGCACTCCGGGCCCGTTGACCTTTACGCTGCTGGCGTTGATCACCGCCGTGGCGCTCTCGGTCGCGCTGCTGTTGCGTTCGCGCCTCGGTGCGCGCGGGAAGGAACGCGAGAAAAACGGAGGACCTGCGGCGATCGAAGGGTAAGCGCGAAGTGAACCAGAAGTGAGCCAGAAGTGAACGACGGCAGGCCCGCCGCGCCGCTGCGACCCTGGCTGACCGTGGCGACCTACAACATCCACGATGCCATCGGCGCCGACGGAGAGTTTGCTCCGGCACGAATCGCGGCGGTGATTGCCGAGCTCAACGCCGATGTAATCGCGCTGCAGGAAATCGGTTCACACGTCGCCGGAACGGACGTGCTCGCTTTTCTTCGGGACGCCACAAGCTACATCGCCGTCGGCGGCCCGACTCGGCTGCGAAGCAGCGGCGAATACGGGAATTGTCTGCTCACGCGATTTCCCGTGGAGGAGACCACTCGCATCGATCTCACGTTCAGAGAGCGGGAGGCGCGCGGCGCGCTCGATGTCCTGCTCGACTGCGACGGCGATCCGCTGCGCGTCATCGCGACCCACCTCGGCTTGCGCCCGGCCGAACGACGGGCGCAGATTCAGCAGCTCTTGAGCGTGCTGGAGACGCAGACACCCGTCCCGACCGTGCTCATGGGCGATCTGAACGAATGGTTTCTGTGGGGCCGCCCACTGCGCTGGCTGCATGCGCATTTCGAGAAGATGCCGGCCGCGGCCACTTTTCCGGCGAGCGCTCCGATCTTCGCGCTCGATCGCATCTGGATCGAGCCGCGGTCATTGCTCGATCGCGTCTGGGTCCACAAAAGCGCCCTGGCACGCGTCGCATCCGATCATCTGCCGGTGCTGGCGCGCATAGGACGCAAATGAGGGACGCCAATGAGGCATCACTGAAGGCGCGGCTTCTTGAGAAAGTCGCCGCGATCACCCGAACGGACCTTCACGTCCACGCGCGCGCCGTCGCGAAAGAGCACCAGCGGAATCTCGGTGCCGGCGGGGCCGAGTCGCCATATCGCGCGAAAAAAGGGTGCCAGCTCGTTGACGCGCTGACCGCCAGCTTCCAGCACGACATCGCCGGGACGCACACC
>JALZAO010000244.1 GCA_030948305.1 Pseudomonadota bacterium | reverse complement strand
CCACGCGATCGAGCCGACGGTTTCCGCCTCGGGTTCCAACTCAGTTTCCACCCCACCTGCCAACGCCGAACTGCCTCCGATCGAATCGCTGACCATCGATTCCGACTTCGCGCCATTCTTCAAGCCTCAAGTCGACGAGTCGGTCAAACGCGCGGCACTCAAACAGCTTTTCCGGGACCCGCGATTCAACATCATGGACGGTCTCGACACTTATATCGACGACTACACCCAGCCCGATCCGATTCCGTCGGCAATGCTCGAAGAGCTGATGCAGCGCCGTGTCTTTTTCGCGCCGTCGGCCGCCGAGAGCGTTCCCGGCGGGCGAGCCGCCGACGAATCCGCGGCAACTATTGTTGCGCCTTCGGCCGGAGCCATTGCGCCGCCAGTGGCGCCGGACGCGAGGCTCGCGCCGGACTCGCCAATTGCACCGGGTGTGCCCGTTGCCTCACTCGCTCCGGTCGCGCCTGCCGACGCGCCGAGAGACGCCACTGACTCCGCGCCGAAAAGCGGCGTCGACAACAAAGCCGACAAATCATGAGCGCGCAGGACAACGCTCAGCGCAATATTCATCTGTGCAATTGCAACGGCACCATGGCGCTCGATGCCGCCGTTCTCGAACGCGCGCTGGAGCTTGCCGGGCCTTTGCCGATCCATACCCAGCTTTGCCAGAAGGAGCTGGCGGCTTTTGCCGACCGCGCGAGCGGCGACGTCCTTGTCGCGTGCACCCAGGAGGCGAGGCTCTTTGGCGACGTCGCCGACGACGCCGGCAAGGCGCAGACGATACGTTTCGTCAATATTCGCGAGAGCGCGGGATGGTCGCGCGAGGCTGCGAGCGCCATACCCAAGATCGCCGCCCTGATCGCCGCCGCCGCGCTGCCCGATCCGCAGCCGGTGCCGCGTGTCAGCTTCAAGTCGGGCGGACAGTTGTTGATCATCGGCCCCGCCGCGGTCGCGCTGTCCTGGGCCGAGCGCTTGCGTACGCACCTTGCCGTGACGGTGCTCGTTACCGGGCGCGCGACCGGCGCGGAACTGCCGCAGGAGCGAGCTTATCCGGTGTATTCCGGCAGCGTCGAATCGGTCCGCGGCTGGCTGGGAGCATTCGACGTCGCTTGGCGCCAGGAAAATCCGATCGATCTCGATGTCTGCACCCGCTGCAACGCCTGCATCAAGGTCTGTCCCGAGAACGCCATCGACTGGAGCTATCAGATCGACCTCGATCGTTGCAAGGACCATCGACTATGCGTGGTGGCCTGCGGCGCGATCGGCGCCGTCGATTTCGACCGTACCGCGAAGGCGCGCAGCGAGCACTTCGATCTCGTGCTCGATCTCGACGACGGACCGCGCTTTGCGATGCATCAGCCTCCACAGGGCTACTGGCAGCCCGGCCCGGATCCCGCTTCCCAGGCCGACGCGCTGGCCGACATGACCGCGGCGGTCGGTGCGTTCGAGAAGCCGAAATTCTTCGAGTACAAGGCATCGATCTGCGCCCACAGCCGCTCGCAGCAACCGGGCTGCAATCAGTGCATCGCTATCTGCTCGACCGCGGCGATTCGGGCGGACGGCGATCACATCGCGGTCGAGCCCCATCTATGCATGGGCTGCGGCGCCTGCACCACGGTCTGCCCGTCGGGCGCGCTTGCCTACACGGTTCCGAGCGTCGCCGACCTGGGCACGCGCATCAAGACCATGCTCGCGACGTATCGCACCGCGGGCGGGCGCGATCCGTGCATCCTCTTCCACGACGCGGCGGGCAATGCGCTGATCAACGCCATGGGCCGCCGCGGCCCGGGGCTGCCCGCGCGTGTCATCCCGGTCGCGCTGCAGCACATGGCGGCTACCGGGATCGACGTCTGGCTCGCCGCGCTGGCGTCGGGGGCGAGCAATGTCGTCGTGCTGGCGACCGGCGCCGAAGCGCCGCAGTACGCGGACGCGCTTGAGCGGCAGATGGCCTTTGCCGAAACCATCGCCCAGGCGCTTGGATATCAGGGGCAGCATTTCAAATTGCTGCGCGCCACGGACGCGTCGGCGCTGGCAACGCAGGTTTGGGCCATAGCGCCGGCCCTCGCGGCGCGCGCGCCTTCGGCATTTCACTGGACGACCGACAAGCGCACCACCGCCTTCCTGGCCATCGAGCATCTGCTGGCGCACGCGCCCGTGCCGGCGACCGAGATCGCGTTGCCGCCGGGCGCTCCATTCGGAACGATCGACGTGAATCGCGATACGTGCACGATGTGCCTCGCCTGCGTCGGCGCCTGCCCCGAGGGCGCGATCATCGACAACGCCGAAACGCCGCAGCTTCGCTTTATCGAATCGAAGTGCGTGCAGTGCGGGATCTGCGAGAGCACCTGTCCCGAAAACGCCATCACGCTTACCGCCCGGCTCCTGCTCACGCCCGTGGCGAAGCAGCCGCGGGTGCTGAACGAAGCCGCGATCTTCAAATGCATCCGCTGCGACAAGGCGCTCGGCACTGCAAAATTGATCGGCAGCATGCTTACGCGTCTCGCCGGGCACTCGATGTTCTCCGAGCCCGGTGCACTGGAACGCCTGAAGATGTGCGCCGACTGCCGCGTGATCGACATGATGAAGAGCAATCTCGAGACCACCAGCGCTCCAGGCGGCCCGGCGCCGTCTCGCTGACGGCCGCGCGATGCAGGAAATGCACGAGAGCGAAGCGAATGTCCCGGTGGCGTCCGAAGACCAGGCGCGCGCGGATTTCTATGCCTTGCTCGCTCGCCTTTACGCCTTGGCGCCGGACGCGGCGCTTCTCTCGTCGATCGCCGCGTGCGACGAGCTCCCAGCTGACGCGGAAAGTGAAGACGGGCGCGCGCTTGCCGACGCCTGGCGCAAATTGATCGCCGCCAGCAGCGCGATGGACCCGGCTGCGGCGGCTGACGAGTATCAGACTTTGTTCGTGGGCGTCGGGAAAAGCGAGGTCAGCGCGCATGCATCCGCGTACGTCAAATCGCCCGGCCGAACCGCCTTGATCGAAATCCGCGCCAGCCTCGCTAAGTTAGGCCTCGCACGCCAAAGCGGCGTAAACCTCTACGAAGATCACTTGGCGGCCATTTGCGAGACCATGCGGGCCTTGATTTTGGGTGCCCGAGGGGGGGAACCCGTTGCTTTTGCGGAGCAACGTGAATTCTTCGAGGCGCACGTGAAGCCGTGGGTATTCGATTGCTGCACTGCAATACAAAATTCTCCTGTTGCCAACTACTACCGCCGAGTCGCAGAATTCACGCAATTGTTCATGGCAATCGAACGTGACTCGTTTGCGATGGATTAATCGCCTTCCATTCATAACGTCACGAATTCACTGCGGAGGGTGCACCATGCGCTCGAAACATCCCGGCGATCGTCCCAGCACGCGCGAAGTTACAAACACCGTTGCACCTCAAGCTCGTTCGCAACGACGCAATTTCTTGCTGGCGCTCGGCGCCGGCGGAGCGGGCGCGGCGATTGTTGCCGCGCGCGCGCTGTCCGGCGGAGCGGTCGCGCCCGATGCTGCAGTACCG
>JALZAO010000243.1 GCA_030948305.1 Pseudomonadota bacterium | reverse complement strand
CAACCTCGCGGCCGGCGGCCTGGGCGCCGCGCGGCCGCTCACCGCGCGTGATCGCGAGATCGCCGAGAGCGTCGGGCCCAGGCTTGCGGCCGAAGGACTGTTCGTGGTCGGGCTCGACGTCATAGGCGACTTCCTGACCGAAGTAAACGTGACCAGCCCTACCGGGTTCGTCGAAATCACCCAGCAGACCGGGTTCGACGTCGCGGACTGCTTTGCCGATGCCGTCGAAGCGCTTGTCCACAGCAGAGCCCGCGCACGCTGATCGCGCATTCGTCGGCACATCCAAGCCGTAGCGCCGAGGCCAGTGCAAGCACGTGCTAACATGATTGCCACCGGGAAATAGCGGGAAATAGCCGTTGAACGGTGGCGCGATCCGGCGCTTGAGCCGGCTTTCGCCAGCACGGGGGCCGCACGCGCGCGCGCCGGTCCGGGAGACTCCATGATCGGCATCCTCATTGTCGCGCACGACACCTTCGGCGAAAGCCTGATCCGCGCCGTGACACACGTGCTGGGTGTGCGTCCTCCACAGTTCGAGACGCTCGGCGTTCGCGCCAGCGACGACCCGCTCGATCTGTTGCCGCGAGCGCGCGAGCTGGTCAAGTCGCTCGACAGCGGCGACGGCGTCCTGATCTTCTCCGACATCTATGGCGCGACGCCTTGCAATCTTGCGACAAAGCTGCTGCAGCCCGGCCGCATCGAAGGCGTCGCCGGTGTCAATCTGCCGATGCTGGTGCGTGCTTTCACTTATCGCAGCAGAGGCATGGACACCATGATCAAAAAGGCCATCAGCGGCGGCTGCGACGGCGTACTCCACGTCGGGACGGACCCGGTCTATGCAACAACGAGAAATTGAAATCGTCAACAAGCTGGGTCTTCACGCGCGCGCGTCGGCCAAGCTCACCCAACTCGCCGCCAAATATCAGTGCGACGTGTCGCTGGCGCGCAGCGGCCGCAAAGTCAACGCCAAGAGCATCATGGGCGTGATGATGCTGGCGGCAGGAAAGGGCAGCCGCATCACGCTTGAAACCGATGGACCGGACGAGACAGAGGCGATGGACGCGATCGTGGTGCTGATCGGCGATTGTTTCGGTGAGGGGCAGTGACGAACTGTAACAGCGCGCGCGATTATTGCTTACAAACGGTTATCGCCCGCGGGGAACCAACGCAAGGAAACAGGGATCAATGAACGAGTGTTCTCGTTTGCGCTCGATAGAGATTCCTTTGTTTTTCCTGCGAGACCTGCGGGCGCTGCCGAGCGTAGGCGCATAAGCAGGTGAGTAAAGCAGCCGTCGCGATCCAAAGCTCGATGTATTAGCACCATGGTTTTAGCAAGCGCCATGTCCCGACCATTCAGTCCCGTCTCTCGCCAATGAGCTTTGTCTTGCACGGTATCGGCGTGACGGGGGGTATCGCCATCGGCCGCGCGCAGCTCGTCTCGCACGCCACGCTCGAAGTTGCTCATTACACCATCAGCGCCGATCAGGTGCCGGCGGAAATCGCCCGGCTGACGCAGGCGATTCATGCGGTGCAAAAGGAGCTCGAAGGTCTGCACGGTGCGATGACTTCAGGCGATGCGCCGGCCGAGTTCGGTGCATTTCTCGACGTCCATTGGATGATCCTCACCGACCCGACGATTTCCGAGACGCCCAAGCGGATGATCGCCGAGCTGCACTGCAACGCGGAGTGGGCCCTCACGCAGCAAATGGGGGTGCTGGTCGAGCAGTTCGACAACATCGAGGACCCGTACCTGCGCGAGCGCCGCTCCGATGTGGTGCAGGTAGTGGAGCGCGTCCTCAAGGTGCTGCTGGGCAAGCCCGGAGCCGTACGCGCGTCCAACGCCGAAGAACAGACCATTCTCGTCGCGCACGATCTGTCGCCTGCGGACGTCATCCAGTTCAAGACTCACCACTTCGCCGCGTTCCTGACCGATCTCGGCGGCGTCACCTCGCATACCGCGATCGTCGCCCGCAGTCTCAACGTGCCGGCGGTGGTCGCGACCCACAATGCGCGAGCGCTGATACGCGAGAACGAGCTCCTGATCGTCGACGGCGCCAAGAACGTCGTCATCGTCAATCCCGACCGATCGGTGCTCGCCGAGTACCGTCTCAAGCAAGGCGAGTTCGAGATCGAGCGCAAGAAGCTCAAACGGCTCAAGACGACACGTCCGACCACGCTCGACGGGCTGGAAATCGAATTGTTCGCCAACATCGAGCTGCCGGGCGATCTCGCGCAGGCGCTGGAGAACGGCGCGACCGGCGTCGGATTGTTTCGGAGCGAGTTCCTGTTTCTCAACCGTCAGGGACTGCCCTCCGAGGACGAGCAGTTCGAGGCGTACCGTCAGGTAGCGACCGGGATGGGCGGCAGGCCGGTGACCGTGCGCACCTTCGATCTCGGCGCCGACAAGCACAAGGAAGGGCTCGACGGGCTCGCCCGCGTCGCGCCAAATCCTGCGCTCGGCTTGCGCGCGATCCGGTTCTGTCTGGCCGAGCCGAGACTTTTTCTTACCCAGCTCCGGGCGATTCTGCGAGCGTCGCATTACGGCAACATCAATATTCTGGTGCCGATGCTCGTTTCCGCCGCGGAGATCGATCAGACCCTGGTCATGATCGCGCGCGCCAAGGACAGCCTGCGCGAGCAGGGCGTGCCTTTCGATGCCGGCATCAAGGTTGGCGGGATGATCGAAATACCGGCGGCAGTGCTCGCCATCGGCACATTCACGCGGCGGCTCGACTTTCTGTCGATCGGCACCAACGACCTGATTCAATACACGCTGGCCGTCGATCGCGCCGACGACGCGGTGTCACATATTTACGACCCCTTGCATCCCGCGGTGTTGAAGCTGATCGCCATGGCCATCGCCACCTCCAACAAGGCCAATGTTCCGATCGCCGTCTGCGGCGAAATGGCGGGCGAGCTCCGGCTGACAAGGATGCTTCTGGGCATGGGCTTGCGCCACTTCTCCATGCATCCGGCGCATCTGCTCGAGATCAAGCAGCGCGTGCTCAGCAGCGACGCCGCCGCATCGCGGGCGCTGGTCAATCGCATGCGCCGCAGCGAGGATCCGCAACGGGTCGCGGTGCTGCTCGACAGACTCAATGATTGATCTGCGGCACCGGTATCCGATCAGCCCGCGCGCGGATATTCCGCAGGTGCGCGGGGCACCACCTCCTTGAGCGGTCCAGGCACTTGAGGCGTGCCGTGTCGATGGTCAGCGCTGATTCGCGGGCGCTCGCACCCTTCGCTACGCGAACGGGACCTGGCTCGCTGCTCACAGCGCCACCGGGCTCGCTGCTCACCGCGCACTAATTGACAAGGACGAGGATGCGTCGTACCGTGACAGTGGCGCCGATTTGAGGATCAGCTTGCGGGCGCGTTAAAAATTCGGCTAAAGCGGCGAGGTTTCTCCGACCCGATTAGCGCAAGCTGGTCGGGTTTTTGCTTTTCTGTTGATGACACGCCTCGCAAGTAAACGGTATCGGTCCATGAGCCCTCTCGTCACGTCGGTCGGCAGTGTCACGC
>JALZAO010000242.1 GCA_030948305.1 Pseudomonadota bacterium | reverse complement strand
AATGTACCGGAGAGCGCGGCAACGAAGCGTCTCGAGGAGACCGTCGATGCATGACGCGGAGCTCGGCCGTTCGCTGGTGATGATTGCGCGACGCGCCATCGGCACCGCGCTGGGTGAAGCGGCCAGCGTGCGGCCCGAGCGCGCGGAGCCCGCACACCCGGCGCTCGAGGCGCCGGGTGCGACCTTCGTGACGCTGTTCAAGGACGGGATGCTACGCGGCTGCATCGGCACGATCGAGGCCAGGCGGCCGCTGGGCATCGACGTGCGGGCTAATGCGGTCGCGGCGGCGTTCGACGATCCACGTTTTCCGCGCCTGGGTGCCGACGAGTTCAGGGACACGTCGGTGGAAGTTTCCTTGCTGTCAGCACCCGAGGCCATGACGGCAGACGGCGAACAGGCCTTGCTCGCTCAGCTCAGGCCCGGTATCGACGGCGTGGTGCTCGAATTCGCGGGCAGGAGGGCAACCTTCCTGCCGCAGGTGTGGGACACTCTTTGCGAGCCGGCCGAGTTTCTCGCCGAGTTGAAGCGCAAAGCCGGCCTGCCGATCGATTTCTGGAGTTCGGCGGTACACATTTCGCGGTACGGCGTCACCAAGTGGCGCGAAAGCGATTTGCCCACCATGGAAAAAATGTCGTGAGCGATTACCCCGGCCGCTACTGGCATTTCATCGACGACGGACGCATCCAGTGCGACCTGTGTCCGCGCGACTGCCGGCTGAAGGACGGCCAGCGCGGCGCCTGCTTCGTGCGTCAGCGCAGCGGCGATCAGATGGTGCTCACGACGTATGGCCGCTCATCGGGTTTTTGCATCGACCCGATCGAAAAGAAGCCGCTCAATCACTTCTATCCCGGATCGAGCGTGCTCTCCTTCGGCACCGCCGGCTGCAACCTCGCGTGCAAGTTCTGCCAGAACTGGGACATTTCCAAGTCGCGCGAAATGGATACGCTGATGGACCAGGCCTCCCCGCAGGCAATCGCGGAGGCGGCCAGGCGCGCCAACTGCAAGAGCGTCGCCTTCACCTACAACGATCCGGTGATTTTTGCCGAGTACGCGATGGATACCGCTGATGCGTGCCACGATCTCGGCATTCAGGCCGTCGCAGTGACGGCGGGCTACATAGGCGTCGAGGCGCGGCGCGACTTCTACGCCAAGATGGATGCGGCCAACGTGGATCTGAAGGGCTTTACCGACGAGTTCTACGTCAAGGTCTGCGGTGCGAACCTGCAGCCGGTGCTCGAAACGCTCGTTTATCTGCGCCACGAAACCGATGTCTGGACCGAGATCACCACGCTGCTGATCCCGGGCAAGAACGATTCCGACGCGGAGATCGAAGCCGAATGCAAGTGGATCGCACGCGAGCTTGGGCTCGATGTGCCGCTCCACTTCACCGCTTTCCACCCCGACTACAAGATGACCGACATAGGCCGCACACCGGCGGCGACGCTTTCACGCGCGCGCAACATCGCGCTTGCCGAGGGTCTCAATTACGTCTACACCGGCAACGTGCACGATCTCAAGGGCGGCACGACCTTCTGTCCCGGCTGCGCGAAGCCGTTGATCGCGCGCGACTGGCACGAGATCCTCTCCTACGATGTCACTGCGGAAGGCGCGTGCAAATACTGCGGGACGGCGATACCCGGCCGCTTCGAGCGTTTCGATCGTCAGTGGGGACGCCGCCGCGTGCCGGTGCGTATCAACGTCGCCGCGTAAGTCGCTCCACCCATCGACATGGCGTATCGCGCGGCCGCCGACGCAATTCTCGTTTCACACCTCGCGTTCGTGCTTTTCGTCGTTTTCGGCGCGCTCCTTCTAGTGCGCTGGCCGCGGCTCGCCTGGCTGCACATTCCGGCAGTCGTCTGGGCCGCGTTTATTGAATTCAGCGGAGCAATCTGCCCATTGACGCCGCTGGAAGTGGCTCTGCGCCAGCGGGCCGGACAGGCGGGATACGGCGGCGGCTTCGTCGATCACTATGTCGTATCGCTTCTGTATCCAGAAGGACTCACGCAGAATACGCAGGCCATGCTTGGCGCGGTGCTTGTCGTAATAAACGCGGCGATTTACATTGTCGCGTTCCGACGCCGGCGGACATCGCCCGGCCGTTAGCTCAGAGTGTCGATTTTTTCGTCGGCGGGTCCCGCAACCCGCGCCCTTCAGGGTGCTGCGTGAGGGCTGTTCCCGGCTTGATTGCGCTTCTGATCGGCACCGCGCTGCTCGGCGCGCCGTGGTGGTCATCGACCCTTCCACGAAGCGACTATTCTCTGGTGGCCGTGCTGGGCACGGTGTTCGCGGCGATCGGTGTCTTTGCGGCGCTCCCCGAATCCTGGCCGCGGGTGCGCGCATTGTCCTTTGCGCTTTTCATGGCGACGTTCGGCCTCGTCTGCGCGGCGCTGGCGCTCACGCCGCTCCATCCTGCGCCCGATGGGACATGGACGATCGGAGGCGTCGCCGGCTTCGTCACCAGCGAGCCGATTCCGTGGTGGGCGCGCATCGTTGCCGGGTTTTTTGCGATCGTCTGTCTGGGCGCGGCCGTGCTTGGCCTTTGGGGTCTCGCCCGTGAGCTGTTCGGGCGCAGCCCGAAGCGAAACGCGGGCCCGTCGGAATAGTCACACCGTTTCGCGGTGCCATCACTGAACGCGGGTTTGCGGCGCCACGCCGCTCGACGCCTGGGTGATCGTCTGTTCCGGCGGCTTGACCAGGCCGCCGGCTTGGCTGATCACCCGTTCGGCCGTCGTGGCAGCGAGGACATTCGACGTGACAGGCTGCCGCACCTCGTGCCTGGCCGACTCCATCTTTGTCGGAAGGATCACTAAGGTACCGATAGTGATGGCCGTCATCGCAATGGCGGCGATATGGCACGCCACACGGGGAAGATCGATTTCGTAGCGGTTCATGATGTGGCCTCGAGTGCCGGTTGCAGCAGGCGGAATGATCTCGACCGTCGATCGGGCAACCGATTCGACAACGGTCAAGCCGGCGCTTTGAACCGTGTGCTCATCGCCCGCGCCCAACCAGACGTCGTCCGGACTGCTGCTGGTCGTGGCCCAAACCAGGCCGTCCACGACCCGAACTCGGGCGCCAGAAACCGTGGGCACGGCAAAGGTCTTGCCAGGGGCGAGGAACATACGCTTAAATGAGAGCCGAATTTGCATGTTTATCTCCTTGCGCGGTGCTGCGCTTACGAGGCAAATTCTAGAGGCGAGATCGGCTCCGGACAAACGATTTGTTTTGAGCTATTATGTGAATAGTTTTCACATATTGGCAAAGCATGGCTGATCGACTTCCACCGATGCAGGCGCTGCGCGCCTTCGAGGCTGCCGCCCGTATGCGGAGCCTCACGCGCGCCGCCGAATCGCTTCATCTCACGCACGGCGCGATCAGCCATCAGATCAAGTCGCTGGAAGCGGATTTCGGCGTTCGTCTGGTCGAGCGCGAGGGGCGAGGCATCAGGTTGACCGACGAAGGGGAGCGCTTCGCCACTCGCGTGCGTGCGGTGCTTTCAGACCTGGGCGATGCGGTGCGCGAAG
>JALZAO010000241.1 GCA_030948305.1 Pseudomonadota bacterium | reverse complement strand
CAACGTCCTCAACGGTTTCATCGCCCCCAACAAGGGCCGCGTTCGCTTCCAGGAACAGGAGCTGATAGGCAAGCCCGCGTTCGAGATTTGCCGCGCGGGCATAGGGCGGACCTTTCAGATCGTCCGCCCGTTCGCCGGACTCTCGGTGCTGCGCAACGTGGTCGTCGGAGCTTTCGCGCATCAGGCTGACGACGCCGCGGCTTACGAACAGGCCCTGCGCGCGCTCAACAGCGTCGGACTTGCATCGCGGCAATACGTACTCGCATCCAGCTTGACGACGATCGAGCTGCGGCTGATGGAGTTGGCCCGGGCGCTGGCTTCCGGCCCGCGGCTGTTGCTGCTCGATGAAATCCTGGCCGGTCTGGGCGCCGGCGAGGTCGAGCATATGCTGAGGGCGATCGAATCGATTCGGCGCGAGGGAGTCACGATCGTCATCATCGAGCATACGATGCATGCGATGGTGCGCCTGGCCGACCGCCTGCTGGTGCTCGACCATGGAGAAGTTCTGGCAACCGGCGAGCCGCAGAAGGTCATCAATCTGCCGGCGGTCATCGAAGCGTATCTTGGCAAACGCTGGGCGGCACGTGCTGCGGCTTGAAGACGTCTCCGTCTCGTATGGCGGCCTGCACGCGCTGCAGGGCGTTTCCCTTGAAGTCGGGGAAGGGCAGTTCGTCGCCATTGTCGGACCCAACGGCGCCGGCAAGACCACGCTTTTCCGCTCGATCTCCGGCGTGGTTCCGCTCGACAGCGGCCGTATCGAATACGACGGTCGCGCGCTTTCGGACATCGCGGCAGCGGATCGTCCGGCGCTCGGTATCGCTCATGTGCCGGAAGGGCGTCAGGTATTCCGGACCCTCACCGTGCTCGAAAATCTCGAGATGGGTGCGCAGACCCCCGCCGCGCGCCGTGCGTGGCCCGCGACCCAGCGGACACTCTTCGAGTTGTTTCCGCGTCTTGCCGAGCGGCGCGATCAATTCGCGGGAACGCTATCCGGCGGAGAGCAGCAGATGGTTGCCATCGCGCGCGGGCTCGCATCGTGTCCGCGTCTGTTGATGCTGGACGAGCCGTCGATGGGACTCGCGCCGATCATGGCCGACCAGATCTTCGAACAAGTCGAACGGATTCATCGGGATCAAGGGATCGCGATACTCCTGGTCGAGCAGCGCGTCGCGGAAGCCTTGTCTACCTGCGACCATGGCTACGTGCTGGAGTCGGGCCGTATCGTAACGGGCGGAACGCATGACGCGCTGCTCGCCGATCCCCGCGTCAAGCAGGCTTACCTCGGGGCGTGAACGTATCACGTCTTTTTTCCACAAGGCCCCGTGTACCGGGTCGTAACAATCAGCAGGAGGAAACATGATGAAGCAAATAGCGCGACGCATCGCACTGAGGAGTATCGCAACGATTGCCGCCGCGGCAGGCATCGCCGGGATTGCGACGTTCGGCGCAGATCCTGCGCTCGCCCAACCCAAGGAAGTGAAGGTTGCGGTCGCCGTTCCGCTCTCGGGTCCCTGGGCACGCAACGGGGAGCTGCATCTCAAAGGCGCGCAGCTCGCGGTCGAGGACATCAACGCGGAGGGCGGCATCAAGGCGCTCGGCGGGGCGAAGATGAAGCTGATCGTCGTCGACTCCGGAGACTCCGCCGAGAAGGCCAAGAATGCAGCGCAGCGAATGTTGTCGCAGGACCCGGATCTCGTCGGGGGGACGGGTGCTTTTGTCAGCTCGTTTACGCTGGCGATTACCGAGGTGACCGAACGTGCCGGTGTGCCATGGCTCACGCTTTCGTACTCCGATCAGATCACCGCGCGGGGGTATCAGTACGTGTTCCAGACCTCGCCGACCGCCAGCAAGATGGCCGAGGATGCGCTCCCCGTCCTGCTGCAGCTCTCCAAGCTGGCCAACGCGCCGGCGCCGAAGACCGTCGGCATCATCATGGACAACACCGCGTCGCCGGTCAGTTTCACCAAGCCGATGCGCGAAGGCGGCTTCGACAAGCTCGGTTTGAAACTGGTCGTCGATGAAGTATTCACGCCGCCGCTGGCAGACGCGACCTCGATGGTGCAAAAGGTCCGCAATGCCCGGCCCGACGTGCTGTTGATGCTGACGACCAGCGTCCCCGATACCAAGCTGGTGCTCGAGAAGCTCTCCGAGATGGGCCTCGGCAAAGGCCGCATTGCGGTCATCGCCAACGGCGGGCACATGGGTGCCCCGGAGCTTCTGAACGTCGTCGGCAAGGACCTGATGGAAGGCGTGATGGTGATCATCGCCAATTGGGGCGGCAAGGGCCAGGAGAAGCTGATCAAGGAGTTTACGGTCAAGGCCAAGGAGCCGTGGATGACGCAGGACAGCATCTCGACCTACGGCGACATGTGGATCCTCAAGGACGCGATGGAGATGGCGAAGTCCGCCGACCCGAAAAAAGTCGCGGCCGCGATGCACGCGATGGACGGCACGCAGGGCGCAGGGCGCTACTTTCCCGGCGGCAAGCTGAAGTTCGACAGCAATGGCCGTCGCATCGGCGCCGAAATGGTGATCCTGCAATGGCAAAACGGCGAGCCCAAGCCGATCTATCCGCCGGCTCTGGCAACCACCGAGGCGGCGTGGCCCAAACGTTGATTCGTACACGACTACGGATCTCAATTTAACCGATCGACCACGAAAGGAAAGCATGAACGCTGGATCGGAAATCGGCCTCGTCGGGTGCGCCATCCACGCGCCACAGGGGTCGGACTCTCGCTCGCTGGAAGAGTCCATTTATGCGGTGACCCAAGCCGCTTTGCGCGATGCCGGATTCGACATCGAGGGCATCGAAGGCATTGTCGTGGCAGGCAATGACGAGCTCGACGGGCGCGCCATTTCGATCATGGCGGCGTCGGGCTCGGTCGGAGGCGTCGATCGGGACATCCTGTCCACGCCCTCGGCTGCGGAGCACGCCTTCGTCCTGGCAACGCTGCGCATCGCATCGGCGCAATTCGCGACCCAGCTCGTCGTCTCCTGGAGTCCGCTCGAGGTCGACTCGGTGCCGGACGCACTGCGGCTCGGCACCGATCCGTATTTCCATCGCCCCTTGCCCCTGGACGAGCTTTCGGCGAGCGGCTTGCAGGCGACGGCGATGGAAAACACCGTCGCGGGCTTGCGCCAGACCGCGACCGCCATCGTGCGCAAGAATCGCATCCACGGTGCGCTTGCCTACCCGGATCGACCTCTCGGCCCGGTCGAGGAGGCGTTCATCAGTGCGGGCAAGCCGATCCGCTGGCCGCTCACCGACACCATGGTGTGTGCGCCGGGGTTCGGTCTGGTCGCGATGGCGCTTGCCGACGGCGCGACCATTGCCAAACGCAAGCTCGAGAACGTGGCGTGGATACGCGGCATGGGGTGGGCGACGGAGCCCGGCTTTCTCGGCGATCGCGACCTTGCGCGTCTGCCTTCTCTCGACGCCGCACGCGAGCAGGCCTACACATCCGCGGGCGTCACCGATCCGGCAAAGGCCTTCGATCTTGCCGAGGTTGCCGACGCCACACCGTATCAGGAG
>JALZAO010000240.1 GCA_030948305.1 Pseudomonadota bacterium | reverse complement strand
GCGCAAGGGAGCCTATCTGCAGCTCGGCGCGCGCACCCGCGTCTGCCCAGACACGGTCGCCGGTAATCAGCGGCCGGTTCGGTATCGCGAATACCCATTCATCTTCGCCCGCGGGCGAAAAACTGACCGCCCCGCCGATGTTCGCTAATCTCGCGACGCGAGCGGGCGGATCTGCGGCGGCCATGCCGCAGACGAGCAGCGCGGCGACGCCGACGATTGCGTGGCTAAGTGTGCGCAGGTTGACGCGACGAATGACCATGGCGGTTGCTCCTCTTTTCTTTGCTGAGATTACGTGGTGCACAAAAAATACACGGTTGCACGCAAGGATTGCGGCACAAGCGGCGTCGACCGATGCATCGAGCAGAAAGCGTTCCGGTCGCGGATCCAGCGCCAGAGTGCATTAACGCTTGTCGGGCTCGGGCGATGACAGCGCCTCAAATTCGGTGGCGCGTCAGGGGGCCGTGAGAGCACTGCGAAGGCGTTTTAGCCGGCGGCCGGCTCGGCACGGAAGCCGAGGACCGGGCGCATCAAACCGCCGCGTCGTCCACCGTCTGACAATGCGCGATCCACTGCGCCGTCAGCTTCTCCTGCGTGGCGTTCTGCGACAGGCGCGCGTCGAGCGCCGCGAAATCAACCTCATCGATCGGCTGATCCTGGTTGAAGCATGAAAAGACATAGCTCAGCTTGCCGCTGACCGGGTCGCGGTGCGGCTGGAGACATTGCGCGCAGATTTCTTTCATCATGCATTGCATCGGCGAGTTGATCGAGGCGATGCCGCGATGCGTAGCCTTGAGGTGCGCCTTGAGAACGGAGTGGCGCGCAGCAGCGACCGCGGCCATCATCTTGTCCGAGCCGATCGCGATCAGCCGGTCGGCGTCGGCAAACGCGATCGGCTGCGCGCCCAACGCTCCGGTCGCGTAGGCGGTCATCCCCTGCACGATGTCGCCGACGAAGCTCTTGTCCTGCGGACGGCCCGGCGCGAAGCCCGGCTCTTCGTCGCAGCACCAGACGACCACGTCGGACGCGGCCTCGATCTCGGCCACGCGGTAGCGATCGATCATTTTCCGATAGCCGGCGAAATACA
The DNA here is from genome assembly GCA_030948305.1 of Pseudomonadota bacterium. Taxonomy (GTDB): domain Bacteria; phylum Pseudomonadota; class Gammaproteobacteria; order Burkholderiales; family Casimicrobiaceae; genus PALSA-1003. The sequence continues at coordinate 2,448 of JALZAO010000240.1, read as the reverse complement.
ATACCTTCGACCCCGCGCCGCGAAATGCCTGCCCGATCGAAAACAGCACGGCGTTGCCGAGTCCGCCGCCGGAAAGCACGACCGTTTCTCCGGGCTCGATCTCGGTGGGAGATCCGGTCGGCCCCATGAGCACCACCGGTTCGCCGACTTCAAGCGTTGCGCAAAGGTTCGACGAGCCGCCCATTTCGAGCACGATGGTCGACACCAGGCCGCGTTCCCTGTCGACCCACGCCCCGGTCAGCGCGATGCCTTCCATCGTCAGCCGCGTGCCGGTGCTCTCGCGCGCAAACGTTTCGAAATTCTGCAGGCGATAGAACTGTCCCGGCGCGAAGCGGCGGGCCGCGGCAGGGGCTCTGACGACGACTTCCACGATGGTCGGCGTCAAGCGCTCGACACGCTCCACGGTGGCTCGCAGCTCGTCATTGAGCAGCGCGATGAAATGATCGTCGCTCACCGCGGAAGCGGCCTTGATCCGGGACAGCATCCGGCTGACGATCGGATAGCCCATCTTCGCGCTGCCCATCGCCTTCACCACGTTGCCGAAGAAAGACGGGTGCAGGTCGCCGAAGTAGCTGATCGCACGACCGTCGGCTTCGACCGCGGTCAGTATCGAAACGCGATCGGGCTTGGCCAGACCCTTCACCGGAGCAACGCGCCGCCCCTTCTCGTCGAGCGCGACGAAATACTTTCCGTCGAGCTGAAAATGCGTCGCGTCCTCGCGGGCGAGCACGGTGTTGGGCTGCGTTCCCGCTGCCACAAGTAAAGTGCGGGCCGGTAGCTCTGCCTGGGCGCCTTCGCTCACGCCGCCTTCGCTATCAATCTTCTGCACCGCGACTCGCAGCGCTCGCACGTGGGCGTGGTCATCGACCTCGATCGCGATCGGCGTCAAGCCTTCCGCGAAACGAATCCCCTCCTCCAGCGCTTTTTCGACTTCCTCGTGATTGAGCGTGTACGACGGGCTGTCGATCAGGCGACGACGATAGGCGATGGTCGCCCCGCCCCAGCGCTGAAGCAGTTCCAGCACGCGTGGCGCACGTCGCTCCTTTGCCGCCGCGGCGCGCTCCGCACGCACCGCGCGCGCATGCGCGAGGTATTCCTGCGCGATATCGGCTTCGGACGGAGTCCATGCGGCTTCGACGGCCTGCACGCCTCCTTGGGCGACCAGCTCCTCGTACCGCGCCAGAAACTTCTCGATCTGCACCGGGTAATAGGCTAGCGATTCGGTGGCGGTGTCGATCGCGGTCAGGCCGCCGCCGATGACCACGATCGGCAGGCGGATCTGCATATTGGCCACCGAATCCACGCGCGCGGCGCCGGTGAGCTGCAACGCCATCAGGAAGTCCGACGCGGCGCGAACGCCATTGGCGAGCCCGTTTGGAAGTTCGAGCACGGTCGGCCGCCCCGCGCCGGTGGCCAACGCAATGTGGTCGAATCCGAGCCTGAAGGCCCCCTGCGCGTCGATCGTGCCGCCGAAGCGAACTCCGCCAAACATCGCGAAACGTTCCCGGCGTTCAATCAGAAGGCGAATGAGCTTGAGGAAATTCTTGTCCCAGCGCACTGTGATTCCATACTCCGCGACGCCGCCAAAGCCGGCCATCACTCGCGCTTCGAGCGGCTCGTCGAGCGTGGCGATGTCGCGGACAGCGTCAAACGGCACGCGCTCACCCAACGCGGTTCTGCCGGATAGCGCCGGCGGCAGCGGCTCGATTTTCAATCCATCGATGCCGATGACGGTGTGACCATCGTTGAGAAGATGATGCGCGAGCGTAAATCCTGCCGGGCCCATGCCGACCACCAGCACCCGCTTGCCCGTCGGCTCGGCCGGTACCGGGCGCCGGAGGTCGAGCGGATTCCACCGCGTCAGCAGGCTGTAGAGCTCGAACCCCCACGGCAGCGCCAGCACGTCCTTCAAGGTGCGCGTCTCCGACTGCGGGATGTCGACTGGTTCCTGCTTTTGGTAGATGCACGATTTCATGCAATCGTTGCAAATGCGGTGCCCCGTTGCTGCCACCATCGGGTTGTCGACGCAAATCATTGCTAGCGCGCCGATCGCCCAGCCTTCGCTGCGAAGCTTGTGAAACTCGGAGATCTTTTCTTCGAGCGGACAGCCGGCCAGCGTTACGCCGAAAGGGGATTTCTTGAACGCGGGAGCCGATCCATCGGCGGGCTTTTTTTCATGCAGGCCCGAGGAGCACGAGTCCTTTTGCTGCTCGTGACACCAGATGCAGTAGTGCGCCTGATCGAGTGCGCCGACGAGATCGGTGCCCGCGTCGGTCAGCGCGAAACCGTCGCGGCGCCGGATGTGACTCTCGCTCAAAGCGAGGCGGTCCACGCCGTCGCGGTTCTCGCGCTCGACGGGAACGAGCCGCATGTAGTCGAGCTTGCGCGGCGCCTTGAACAGCACGCCGGCCCTGTGCAGCGCCTTGCCATCAGGCGTATGCGCTGCCC
>JALZAO010000239.1 GCA_030948305.1 Pseudomonadota bacterium | reverse complement strand
TTCCAGGCCGCGATGCTCGCCGCCGCGACCGCAGGCGACATCGCCGAACCATGGTAGGTGCGGTAGAGCAAAAACGCTTTGACCCATTTAGCATCGCCGGCGACGTATCCCGAACGCAAACCGGGTGCGTTGGATCGCTTGGAAAGGCTGCCGAAGGAAATGAGTCGCGGGTAGCCGTCGCGTCCAAGCGCGTGTGCCGCACTAAGCGCGCCAAGCGGAGGAGCCGCCTCGTCGAAATAGACCTCGGAGTAGCACTCGTCGGCGGCGATCACAAAATCGTGCCGGTCGGCAAGTTCGAACAGCTGACGCCACTCGTCCTGACGCATCACCCTGCCCGTTGGGTTGTCGGGCGAGCAGACGTACAGCAATTGCGTTCGCGCCCATACCGCCTCGGGGACATCGGCCCATCGCGGCGCGAAATCGTCTTCGACCAGGCTATTGACGTAATACGGCGTCGCGCCGGCCAAGAGCGCCGCGCCCTCGTAGATCTGATAGAACGGATTGGGAACGACCACCGTGGCGCCGGCACGACTCGCATCGATGACCGTCTGCGCAAACGAAAACAGCGCCTCGCGGCTGCCGAGTACCGGCAGCACCTGCGTTGCCGGATCGAGCGAGATCAATCCATGACGGCGCGCAAGCCATGCGGCAATCGCCTCGCGCAACGCGGGCGCGCCCGCCGTTGTGGGATAATTCGCGAGCCCTTTCGCACCCGCCGCGAGCGCGTCGAGCAGCAGGCGGGGTGTGGGATGGCGCGGCTCGCCGATCGACAGGCTGATCGGCGCCTTCTGCGGATTCGGCACCACGCTCGCAAAAAGCGCGCGCAGCCGCTCGAACGGATACGGCTGCAATTGCGCGAGGTGGGGATTCAAAAAAAGTGGCGCGCCAAAACGCGGTGACGAATTGAGCGAAAATGGATTATACGTGACGGGCACGCGCTCCCCGGCCCTGACGGCCGCGGCCTGGAAAATCGCGGCGGTGCTGGCCTGGCTGCTCGCGTTGGGCATGCTCGCGCTTACCGTCGCGCATTGGGGCTGGAAATGGTTCGGTCCGTCGCCGGTGACGATACCGGTCACGATCCCGGACAGCGACGTCACGCGTCGCGTTGCCGATGCAAAACTGTTCGGGCTTGCACCGGCGGCGACTCCGGTCGGCGCAACCGCCAACGCAAGCCTGGGTGACCTGCGTCTGCTCGGGGTTTTCGCGCTTCGCGACGGCAGCGGCTATGCGCTGTTTCGAACCGCTCGCGGGCCGCTGATCGTGGCCACAGGAAAGGAAATCGGCGACGGGGTGCGGCTCGATTCGGTACGACCCGACGGAGTGACGCTGATCGACGGTGGCGTCCGCCGCGACATCGCTCTGCGTGCTGCGACGACGGAAGCGCGACCCGCGGTCGGCGTCGTGCAAAACGCCAAGTCATCCGCGTGCGTGGTGCCGCCGGGATTTACCGGGCCGGTCGTGCGATTGAATGCGGAACTGCTCGGAGGCGTGACCGGCACACCTGACGGATGGAAGGCCTTGCTCGAGCCGGGATCCGGCGCGTTGATCGTGCGCGATCAAAGCGGCTTCGCCGGGATGCTGGGCCTCAAGAACGGAGACCGCGTGGAACGCGCCAACGGTATCCCGCTGTTGATTCCGGGTGACATCGTGTCGACGGTCCTGCAGCCGCTGACCAAGAGCCAGGCGGTGTGGGTCGCCGGCACGCGCGACGGCAAGCCCCAGCAGTGGCTGTATCTCAACGCAGGAGCATGTCCTGGATAGCGTGCGCGGCGTACTGCGGGGTGCGTGGATGCCTGGATCCAATCAACCGACCCACGCGAAACAAAAGTCGATGAGGCGAAGGGGTCCAGTCTGTTCAGGACGAATTCACTCGGCCATTGCCGTGAACACCACCCTCTCCGGCAGCCAGTCGAGCAGCTCCGGGAGCGAATGGATGACGCCGTCGGCGGCCCAATGCTCCGGCGTGTCGTCGGCGCCCAGGTAACCGTAGCTAGCGATCAAGGTCTTCATCCCCGCGGCGCGGCCGGCGACGATGTCGCGCTCGGCATCGCCCACGTACACGCAATCGGAAGGCTCGACTTTCAGCGCCAGCGCCGCCGCGAGCAACGGCTCCGGGTGCGGCTTGGTGTTGGCCGTGGTATCGCCGCAGATGACCGCGACCGCGCGCGCCGAAAGCGCCAGCCGTTCGAGGATTGGCAGCGTGAACCGTGTTGCCTTGTTGGTGACGATGCCCCAGCGCAAACCCCGACGCTCGATCTCCGCCAGAACCTTTTCCGCGTCCTCGAACAATTGTGTTTTTTCGCAGAGCGCTGCTGCGTAATAGTCGAGGAAGCTGTCGCGAAGAAGCTCGAAGTCGGGACTCTCGCGGCCAATGCCGAAAGCCGCGCCGAGCATGCCGCGCGCACCATGCGACGCGTGCGGACGAAGGGCCTCGAGCGGCATTGGCGGCAGCGACCGATCGGCGCGAACACGATTGACAGCGCCGGCAAGATCGACGGCGGTATCCGCGAGCGTGCCATCGAGATCGAACAGCACCGCCTTGACGTCGAGCCGGAGAGAAGGCGCGACGCTATTCGCCACGACGGAAGCACATGATGTAGTTGACCGAGGTATTGGCTTCGAGCCGGTAGGATTTGGTGAAGGGGTTGTACGTCATGCCGATGATTGCGTCGGTCTCGAGCCCCGCCGTACGCGCGAACGCGGCGATTTCGGAGGGCTTCAGAAACCGCGCGTAGTCGTGCGTGCCTCGAGGCAGAAGGCCCAGCACGTACTCCGCCCCGACGATGGCCAGCGCGTAAGCTTTTGCATTGCGGTTGATGGTGGAGAAAACGACGTAGCCGCCGGGGCGCACCAGCTTGGCACAGGCGTCGATGGTCGATGCAGGATCGGGAACGTGCTCGAGCAGCTCCATGCAGGTGACGACGTCGAATGAGGCGGCCGCTTCGATCGCCAAGGCTTCAGCCGACATCAGGCGGTAATCGACGCTCGCGCCCGATTCGATCTGATGCAGTCGGGCCACGCCAAGCGCTTTGTCGGACAGGTCGATGCCGGTGACCTTGGCGCCGTCGTGGGCCATGGCTTCGGTGAGAATGCCGCCGCCGCAGCCGACGTCGAGCACCGTCTTGCCGGCAAGTCCGCCGCAGTGGCGGGCGATGTAACCCAGCCGCAACGGATTGATGTCGTGCAGCGGTTTGAATTCGCTGGTCGGATCCCACCAATGGTGCGCGAGCGCGCTGAACTTGGCGAGCTCCGACGGGTCCGCGTTGACGTTCATTGGAGTCGATCCTGCCAGAAGCGGGCGCGCGACGCGAGCTCCTTGCCGTCCAGCCGGGTCAGCATCGCATCGGCGAGGAGCCGCTCGCCGGCGACCCACACGTCGCTTACCTGATCGCGCCCGGTGACATGAACGAGGTGCGATACGGGGTCATAGCATGGCGCATGAGACAAGCCGGAGAGATCGACCGCGATGGCGTCGGCCTGCTTTCCGGGCTCGAGCGATCCGATGTCGCTTTCCATTCCGAGTGCCGTCGCGCCGCCCAGC
>JALZAO010000238.1 GCA_030948305.1 Pseudomonadota bacterium | reverse complement strand
GCGCGCAGCACCGCGCGACAGGACGCCAATGGCCGGTGGCGACTCAAGTTCGACCCCGGCATCGCCGTGCCTTTTCGCGCCACGGCCGGACAAGGCGGCGATTTGTGGCCGATTTGGGACGCGATCGCTTGCCCGACGCTGGTGCTTCGCGGCGCCGAGTCGGACCTGCTCTCCGCCGCAACCGTGGCGGCCATGCGCACCCGTGGGCCGCGGGCGGCAGTGGTGGAAATCCCGGGCGTCGGCCATGCTCCCATGCTGCTGAGCGAGGACCAGCTGGCGCCGGTCATCGCATTCTTGGATCAAGCCTGAAGCGCCATTCGGCGGCGGCGGTTAGTGAAATGGCGCCGGCATCGACTACAATCGGGATAAGCACTAAAAAATACCAACGTCATGGCCCTCGCGCTCAGTCTTCCATCGCTTGAATCGCGTCCCGCGCATCCGCCGGAGACGCGTCCCGCGCGCGTCCAGCCGTGGCTGGATGAAATGCTCAAGCGCGATCCGATCGAAGCAGCCGGCACTATCGGCGATGCGCTGGCGGCCACCAATCGTGTTTCGTTATCCGAATCGAAGCGTCTCGAACTTGCAGAAAAGTACTATACGACCGCGCTCACGCTTTGGCCGGAGCTGGAGCGGCACTTTTCGCGCGCCGCGCATCCGCTGACCGGCGACGCGCTGGAAGCGGCCAAGGCGTCGCTGATCCTCGCCGCGGAGCTCGCCACCGCCTACAAGCATCTGCTGTCGCAGGAGGCCGACAAGCGCATTCTGCTGGGCGGCAATCGGTTGACCGTGGCGTTGATCCATCGTTGCCTGCAATGCACCGCCCGGGTCCTGATCAATAGCTACCTGTCGTACGCGCCGGTGCCTGCGCGTACCTGGCACGATGCGCATGCGATCTACACCTTCGCTCGGCAGCGATCATTGCATCAGACTGCTGTCGCAACCGATAGCCAGGATGCGACGCCGGAGCGGCTGTACGTGCAGGCTCTCCTGCTGGCGCTGGCGAATCCGTACGGCTTCCTTCCCGGGCAACTCGGACAGGTCATCAACTACCTGCAGGAATATTCGCACTGGACCAAGATCACCGATGTCGCGCCGGTACATCGCTTGGCGAAGGCGGTCGCGATCGTCCCGGTTGGGCATGACTTTCCGCCCTTCTCAGCCAACAAGGGCGGAAACATCGACGGCAGCAAATTGTTCCTGTTGACGTTCGATCTCGCGTTCCAGATCCAGGAGCAACTCCGCGCGCTGGACGCGGGCGGCAGCGTACCCACCGCTATCGGCACTGATCCCGCAGCGGTGGCGCAATACACTGCGCTTCTGCGGCGACTTCTCCGGCAGTGGGCCATCCCGCCGGCGCGGCAATTCAACCGTCTTCCGTCGCGGGCACGAGTCGTCATGTGCGCCGGATTGCCCGCCGTGTGGCAGTACAGCCGCGGTACCCATGCAAACGTCGCCAACGCCCCGACCGGTTTACCGCCGATGCACTCGTGCCAGGTGATCAACCATACCCCAGCGGGTTACGCGCTGAGGCAAATCGACACTTCCAACGCACCGCTGCGCATCGGCGACCTGATCGCATTGCGGGTTGAAGGCCGAAACACGTTGCAGGTAGCGATGCTGCGCTGGTTCCGCAACACCCTGCGGGGCAGTGGTCTCGAGTTCGGGTGCGAGCTCCTCACCGACAGTCCGGAAGCCGCCGCGGCGCGCGGCGAAAATGCCGACACTGCACCTTTTCATCATGTGGTGCTGCTCCCCGACGATGGGCAGGAAGGCTCGCCGCCGATGATTCTGGTGCCCGTGGGAATGTTCCAACTCGAACAAGCGATCAATCTGCGCCGCGGGGCGACCGGCGGCACGGTGGTGCTCACCAAGTTCGTCGATCAAGGCCCCGGCTTCGAGCTCTTCGAATTCATCGCAGTAAGTTGATGCCGGCGCTCGACTCCTGGCGGCGCACGACGGCCGCTTTGCTGGCGACACTTGCGCTTCTGGAAATCTGCTGGGAGCTGTGGCTCGCGCCGCTCAAGCCTGGCGGCTCGTGGCTGGCGCTCAAAGCGCTTCCGCTCGTCGCCTTGTGGCCCAGCGTAGCGCGCAGCAGGATCCGAGCCTTGCAATGGGCCCTTTTGCTCTTGCCATGGTTTTTCGCGGAAGGAGTCGTGCGCGCCTTTAGCGAAACCGGACGTCAAGCGTTATGCGCCGCGACCGCGGCAGCGCTTTCGCTCGCCACGATGGCCTCCGGCCTCGCTTATGTGCGCTTGGCCAAACTGAGCCTGAAATGGCGCCGCGCGGGCGCGTCAGAGTAACGCTGTTGTCGCTCTGACAGCCAAACCCTTCGGCATCGGGAATACTGTCCTCTCGACGACGCCGTCCAGCTCCGCGATGTCGCTCGCGCCAAGCGCTCTGAGGCGCTCGATCACCTGCCGCACCAGAACATCCGGCGCGGATGCGCCTGCGGTCACGCCGACACAAAGCCTGCCTTCCAGCCACGCCGCCTGCAACTCCTCCGCCCGGTCAATCATGTACGCCTGGATTCCGAGGTTGGTGGCGACCTCGCGCAGGCGATTGGAATTCGAGCTGTTGGGGCTGCCGACCACGATCACCAGGTCGCAGCGCGTGGCCATGGATTTGACCGCGTCCTGCCGATTCTGCGTCGCATAGCATATGTCGTCCCTTTTCGGGCCGGCGATCGCCGGAAAGCGCGCCTTGAGCGCGGCGACGATAGCCGCGGCATCGTCCACGGAAAGCGTCGTCTGCGTCACGTACGACAGATTGGTCGGATCGCGGACCTCGAGCGCGGCAACATCGGCAATCGATTCGACCAGATAGATGCCTCCGTCGGACTGTCCCATCGTTCCTTCGACTTCGGGATGACCGGAGTGACCGATCATGACGATCTCGCGGCCAGCGTGACGCATCTTCGCGACTTCGATGTGGACCTTGGTCACCAGCGGACACGTGGCATCGAACACCTTGAGGCGACGCGACTCCGCTTCGGCGCGCACGGCTCGCGACACACCATGGGCGCTGAACACGACCGTGCTGCCGGCGGGAACTTCCGCCAGCTCATCGACGAATATGGCGCCCTTCGCCCTCAAGTCGTCGACGACGAATTTGTTATGGACCACTTCATGGCGAACATAGATGGGCGAGCCGAATTGCGCTAACGCCTGCTCCACGATCGCGATGGCGCGATCGACGCCGGCGCAAAACCCTCGGGGATTGGCGAGGACGAGCTTCATGGCGGCTATTTTACCGCGACCGCCGGGTCTGGTCTTCGCCGGAATCCATCGAGGATCAGCAATGCAGCACCGACGGTGATCGCGCTGTCGGCAATATTGAAGGCCGGAAAGGGATCGAGCCAATTGATGAGCGCATGGCGAAACGGCATGAAGTGGTGGAAGGAAAGGAAATCCACGACCTTCCCTAGCGCGATCCGATCGCAGAGGTTGCCCAGCGCTCCACCGAGGATCAGGCTCAATGCCAGGCAATAGAGCCGGTCGCCGCCGCGGCGCAGTAGCCATACGATCAAACACGCGGCGCCGATCGCG
>JALZAO010000237.1 GCA_030948305.1 Pseudomonadota bacterium | reverse complement strand
AGTCAATTCAATGCAATTTCGAATCCTTCCCGGCACCGAGCTCAATGTCTCCCGGGTGTGCCTGGGCACCATGACCTGGGGCGAGCAGAACAGCGAAGCCGAGGCCCACCAACAGCTCGACTATGCCCTCGCGCAAGGCATCAACTTCATCGACACCGCGGAGATGTACCCGGTGCCGCCGAACGGAAAAACCCAGGGCCGCACCGAGACATTTCTCGGCAGCTGGCTCTCGCGACAGCGTCGCCCTGGATTGGTCATCGCCACCAAGGTCGCCGGGCCGGGACGCCGCGACTGGATCCGCGCGGGCAGGACGGACCTGACGCGCGAGGTCATCGCCGAGGCCGTCGATACCAGTCTCTCGCGATTGCAGACCGACGTCATCGATCTCTATCAAATCCATTGGCCGCAGCGTAACGTGCCGATGTTCGGCGCGACCGAGTTCGATCCGTCGAAAGAGAAGGACGGGCCGCCGGTGCGCGAACAGGTCGAAGGCATGGCAGCGATGATCAAGGCCGGGAAGATCCGCTACTACGGGCTGTCCAACGAGACGGCATGGGGCGTGTGCGAGTTCCACCGCGTCGCCAAGGAGCTCGGTGTTGCCGGCCCGGTGACGATACAGAACAGCTACAGCCTGGTCTCGCGCGGCGTCGACAACGATCTGGCGGAAGTGCTGTTCCGGGAAAAAATGTCGCTGCTCGCCTACAGCCCGCTCGCCGGCGGCATGCTCTCGGGCAAGTATCTCGGCGGCGTCAAGCCGTCGAAATCGCGCTACACCTTGTTCGACGGGCTCGGAATGCGCTTTCGCAAGCCGATCGTGGAGGAGGCTATCGATGCCTACGCGCAGCTCGCCAAGGAGCGCGGCCTGACGCTGGTGCAGCTCGCGCTCGGTTACGTGAAAAGCCGCCGGCATGTGGGCGCCTCGATCATCGGCGCGACGACGATGCAGCAACTCGAGGAGGATATCGAAGCCGCGCAATACGAGCTCGACGCCGAAACGCTGGCCGCGATCGCGGCGATTCAGATTTCCTATCCGAATCCAGCAGGCTGAGGATTAAATCCCTTCATGATTACTCCCGATCTCCTCAAAGACGTGCCGCTTTTCGCCGAGGTGCCTCACGCCGAGCTTTCCACCATTGCCGGGCGCGCCGCCGATATCGATTTGCGCGACGGGGAGTGGCTGATTCATGAGGGCGAAGCTGCGGCCTTCTTCATCCTCTTGTCGGGCCGGCTCGCGGTCTCGAAGTCCTACGGTGGCATAGAGCGCGTCATCTCCGAGTACGATGCCCCTACGTTTTTTGGGGAGCTGCCCTTGCTTCTCGGGTCGCCGGCCATCGCGAGCCTGCGCGCAACCAAAGCTTCACGTGTCTGCCGGCTCGACGAACACGACTTTCGCGAGCTGATCGTGGCATGCCCCAAGCTCAATGCGGAGCTGCTTCGCATGATGGCAACCCGCGTCGGCTATTTGCAGCAGGCCGCGCTCGACACGCCGGTTGCCACGGTCACCATCATCGGGCATCGCTTCGACCTCGCCTGTCATCATGTGCGCGACTTTCTCGCGCGCAATCGCGTGCAGTTCCACTGGCACGACCCGCGCGATCCCGAGGCGAGGGTGGGACTGGCGGCGGCGCCGCAGGCCGACGAAGCGTACCCGGTGGTGGTGCTGCACGACGGCTCGCGGCTCGTCACGCCCACTTTTCGCGAGCTCGCCGAGCGGGTCGGCCTGAACACCGTCCCTGCGCAGACGAGCTACGATCTGACCATCGTCGGCGGTGGCCCCGCCGGATTGGCAGCGGCCGTGTATGGCGCTTCCGAGGGCCTGTGCACACTCCTGATCGAGCGCGAGGCACCCGGAGGACAGGCCGGCACCTCGTCGCGGATCGAGAACTATCTCGGATTCCCGGCCGGCATCTCGGGTGAGGACCTCGGTGCGCGCGCATTGAAGCAGGCAACCAAATTCGGCGTCGAAATCGTGGTCGCACGAGATGTCGTCGGCATCGAGGCCGATTCCGACGGTAACGCGCTCGGCATTCTGCTCGATGGCGGCGACCGCGTCGAAACCCGGTCCATCGTCATCGCAACCGGCGTTGCCTGGCGCGAGCTCGAAGTGGTCGGAGCCGAGTCATTGGTCGGCCGCGGCATCTACTACGGCGCGGCCCGCACCGAAGCCCTCAACACGCGCGGCCACGATATTTTTCTCATCGGTGGCGGCAACTCGGCGGGGCAAGCGGCGATGTTCTTCGCCAGCTATGCGCGCACCGTGACCATCCTGGTGCGCGGCCCTTCGCTTTCTTCCAGCATGTCGCACTACCTCATCGGTCAGCTGGAAAGCAAGGCCAACGTAAGGATCGAAGCCTTCAGCCAGGTGGTGGCCGTGGAGGGGGGCGACCATCTGGAAGCGATCGTCATCGAGGACCGGCGGAGCGGAGCGCGCCGGCGTCAGGCGACCGACGCGCTTTTCGTGTTCATCGGCGCCGACGCCAAGACATCCTGGCTGCCGCCGGCGGTGATCTGCGACGAGCGCGGTTACGTTTGCACCGGACGCGACGTGACGGACCTCGTGGCGCAACAAAACGGCTCATGGCCGCTCGAGCGCGACCCCTATCTGCTGGAAACCAGCGTGCCGGGCGTTTTTGCGGTCGGCGACGTTCGCCATGGCTCGATCAAGCGTGTGGCTTCGGGCGTCGGTGAAGGCAGCATGGCGATTGCTTTCGTCCATCAGTATTTCAGCGAGCGGGAAGCCGCCGCGGCGGAGATTGAACCGCGGCACGAGGATGCGCGCCGCTCTGAAGAGCACGCGGCCGCCGGCTTGGATTGATCGGTCGCGTGCCAGGTACCGCGGTGGGCTGATTCGGACCCGCGCAGCTTTCGGCCGCATTTTCGAATCGCGGATGCGAGCCGCTCTTACTCAATCGACGCAGGGAAAATGCGGGTGAGCTCTTCTACTTCAAGTGTCAGGTCTACGCCGTTCACGGGAGTTTTTCCCATTGCGCCGACGCCATTCACCGAATCCGGCGAGCTGGATCTCGCCGGTCAGCGGCGCGTCCTCGACTGCATGATCGACCAAGGCGTCGACGGCATCTGCATCCTCGCCAACTATTCGGAGCAGTTCCTTCTCTCCGATGATGAGCGCAACGCGCTGCTCGACATTTGCCTGACACACGTCGCCGGCCGCGTGCCGGTGATCGTCACCTGCAGTCATTTCAGCACCCGCATCGCGGAGGAGCGCGCTCGCCTGGCCGGAGCCGCGGGCGCGGCGATGCTGATGCTGATGCCGCCCTACCACGGGGCCGGGCTGCGCGCCGACGAAACCGGGATGATGCAGTATTTCGCGCGCCTCGCGGATGCGGTGTCGATTCCGATCATGGTTCAGGACGCGCCGCTCTCCGGCGTGGCGCTGTCGGTGTCGTTTCTCGTCCGCCTCGCGCGGGAAGTGCCGACGGTGCGCTATTTCAAAATCGAGGTGCCCGGCGCGGCAGCCAAGCTGCGCGGCCTGATCGAAGCGGGCGGCGATACGATCGAGGGACCGTTCGACGGAGAAGAATCGATAACGCTGATGGCGGATCTCGAT
>JALZAO010000236.1 GCA_030948305.1 Pseudomonadota bacterium | reverse complement strand
CTCGTCTCCGGCGGTTTCACTTTTTTCACCGAACGCTTGAAGGAGCGCCTCGGCCTCGACTACACCGTGTCCAATACCTTGGAGGTCGTCGATGGAAAGCTCACCGGCCGCATCGAGGGACCGATCGTCGACGCGAGCATCAAGGCGGATCGGATGCGCAAGCTGCGTGACGAGTACGTGCATGGCGACGGCCTGACGGTCGCGATCGGTGACGGGGCGAACGATTTGCCGATGCTGGGCGTTGCGGATATCAGCGTCGCCTATCACGCGAAGCCTCTCGTTCGGGCTGCATGCACCTACGCGATCGACTATTGCGGTCTGGACGCGGTGGTCAATCTGTTCGTCTAATCGTCGCTAATCGTCGCTAATCGTCGAAATCGCCTTCGTCCAGCCATGCCATCTGAATGGCCTCGAGGATCTTCTCGCCGCTATGCTTGGGGTCGTCGTCGAAACCCGGCAACTCCAGCACCCATCGCCTCAAGTCGGTAAAGAGCACGCTTCGGGGATCCGCGTCGGGATGCGTCTCGGCAAGCGCAATCGCGATTTCGCGGGTATCGGTCCACTTCATTTGGTGGCCTCTTTGGCGTAGTTGATCGTGTACTTGGGAATCTCGATCACCAGCTTCTGCTCGCCGACCTTTGCCTGGCACGAAAGCCGTGACAGCGGCGTCAGGCCCCACGCGCGGTCGAGAAGGTCGTCCTCGTCCTCGGACGACGGCGAGAGCGAATTGAAGCCCTCGCGCACGATGACGTGACAGGTCGTGCACGCACAGGATTTTTCACACGCGTGCTCGATTTCAATGCCACGGTCGAGCAAGCTGTCGCAGATCGATACGCCGGTCTCGGCTTCGAAGGTCTTGCCTTCGGGACAAAGCTCGGCGTGCGGCAGGACGACAATTTCGGGCATCGTCAACGCAGGGTATCGATGCTGCGACCCTTCAGCGCCTGCGCCACGCTGCGGTCCATGCGCCGCCCGGCAAACTCTTCGCTTGCCCGATTGAGCGCCTCGGTCGCCTCGACCAGCGCCCGGCGATCGGCGTTCCCCGCCACCAGGCGCTTGAGCCGCGCCATCGCGTCGTCCAGCTTGGCGCGCTCATCGGCGGCGAGCAGCTCGGCGTCCGCCGCCAGTGCGCTCTCGGTCGCATCGATGATGCGTGCGGCATCGACGCGGGCTTCGAGAAGCGCGCGCGCAGCGACGTCGGCAGCGGCGTTGGCATGCGATTCCTCGAGCATCCGCGCGATTTCCGCGTCGGACAATCCATACGACGGCTTCACCGTAACGGCGGCCTCGATCCCCGTCGTCTGCTCGCGCGCGGTGACCGAGAGCAAGCCGTCGGCGTCGACCTGAAACGAGACGAGTATCCGTGCCGCGCCCGCGACCATCGGCGGGATGCCGTGCAATTCGAACCGTGCCAGCGACCGGCAATCGTCGACCCGCTCCCGCTCCCCCTGGACCACGTGGATCGCCATCGCCGTCTGGCCGTCCTTGAAGGTGGTGAACGCCTGCCCGCGAGCGATCGGAATGGTCGAATTGCGGGAAATAATTTTTTCGGTCAGGCCACCCATGGTTTCCAGGCCCAGCGACAGCGGAATGACATCGAGCAGGAGCCAGTCTTCCCCCGGCGCGCGGTTTCCGGCGAGGACGTTGGCCTGGATCGCCGCCCCCAGCGCGACGACTTGATCGGGGTCGAGATTGTTGAGCGGAGGCTGGCCGAAAAATTCCGCGACCGCTTTTTGCACCTGCGGCATGCGCGTTGCGCCCCCGACCATGACCACACCCTTGACATCGGTCGTCGCGAGCTTCGCATCGCGCAGCGCCTTTTTGATCGGTGCAAGCGTCTTGCCGACCAAGGTCTGCGTGATCGCGGTAAATGTTTCGGCGGTCAGCGTCGCCGTAATCGTTTCCCCGAACGATAGCGTCGCCAGCAGCGTGGACGAGCCGTGACTGGTCAGGTTCTCTTTCGCCTCGCGCGCCTTCATCATCAACAGCCGCGTATCCGCAGGCGACACCGGTCCGACGCCTTGAGTCTCCAGCGCCCAGCAGTAGACGCGGTGATCGAAATCGTCGCCGCCCAGCGCGGTGTCACCCGCGGTGGCCAGCACCTCGAACACGCCCCGGGAGAGCTTCAGAATCGACAGGTCGAAGGTGCCTCCCCCCAAATCGTAGACGGCATAAATACCTTCCGCAGCGTTGTCGAGGCCATACGCGATCGCAGCGGCCGTTGGCTCGTTTAGAAGGCGCAGAACATTCAGGCCGGCGAGTCGCGCCGCGTCCCGCGTCGCCTGCCGCTGCGCATCGTCGAAATAGGCCGGCACCGTGACCACGGCGCCGACAAGCTCTCCGCCGAGGCTCTTCTCGGCGCGGATGCGCAGCGCCTTCAGTATTTCCGCGGAGATTTCGACCGGACTCTTGCGTCCTCTCCGAGTCTCGATTTGCACCATGCCCGGCAGATCGGTGTAGCGATACGGAAAGCGCCGCACATCCGACAGATCGGAAAGCGCACGGCCCATGAGACGCTTTACCGAAACGATCGTGTTCTGAGGATCGTGCGCCTGCGCATCCTGTGCCGCGTGTCCCACCGTGACTTCGTCGTCGCCATAGCGAACGATCGAGGGCAGCAGCGGCCGTCCATTCTCGTCGGGCAATACCACGGGGATGCCGCTGCGCACCGTCGCCACCAGCGAGTTGGTAGTGCCGAGATCGATGCCAACCGCCAGCCGATGCTGATGCGGCGCCGGGGCTTCGCCTGGCTCGGCAATCTGTAGCAGCGCCATCAGTCGTCGATCTCGGCGATCGCCACCGCGATGTCGGCGGCGACCTTGGACAGGAACTTGAGCTTCCGTAAGCTTACTTGCGCCTCTGTCGGTATCTCCGGAAGATCGAGCTGCTCGGCCAGCGCGCGCTCCAGCTCTGCGGCCGCTTTCTCGACGCTTTTCTGCAGGGCAGTGAGCGCGCCCGCGTCGCGCCTGGCGACCGCCTCGGCCATGGCTTCGCGACACTCCAGTTGCTGCTCGAGAAATTGCGGCGGAAGCGCGGTGTCCGTTTCCGCCAGCGCGTCGATGCCGCGCAACAGCAGCAGGTAATGCGCACGCTCGAGCGGGCTCCTCAGCGCGCGATACGCCTCGTTGACGCGCGATGACGATTGAAGCGCGAGCCGGCGCTCGTCGTCGCCTGCCGCGGCAAAACGGTCGGGGTGTACCTCCGTCTGCAGCTTTCGGTACGCCGCGTCGAGCTCTGCCGGATCGAACCGATAGCGCGCGGGCAAGCCGAACAGCGCGAAGTAGTCTTGGGAAAAATCGATCATGGTCTTCGTCCTCCCGTCTTGCGGGAAGGATCGAGGGCGGGGTTCGCAAGCGGCAGGGAGCCGGTCACTCGCCCCATCGGGGAGCGAACGTCTTATATGTTGAAGCTTTCCCCGCAGCCGCACTCGTCTTTCACGTTCGGATTGTTGAATTTGAAACCCTCGTTCAAACCCTCGCGTGTGAAATCGAGCTCGGTCCCGTCAAGGTACTGCATGCTCTTGGGGTCAACGATCACGGTGACGCCATGGCTTTGGAACCGATGGTCCTC
>JALZAO010000235.1 GCA_030948305.1 Pseudomonadota bacterium | reverse complement strand
CTCGATGTGCGCGTGGATGTCCTTCATGAACTGCGAGTCGTTCAGCCGCTTGGCGCGATCGTAGCTGCGCACCAGGCCGGGCATCAAGGTCGCGCTGAAGGCGCGCACCTGGCCGCTCGCGTAATCGAGCGGGAACAAGGTGATGTCGAGCTGGCCATTGACCAGCGCGTTCCACTGCTGCTCCGCCTTGAACAGCGAAGCGCCCGGATAGACCTGGATGTCGAGGTCGACGTTTGCCGCCTTGGCCTCGCGGGCGATCATCTGCACCATGTCGTCGCGCACATCGCCCTTGCCGCCGGGAAACTGATGCGACGCCCGCATGACCACTGGCGCAGCCGCCACCAGGGCAGAGCACGCCAGCAGCGTGGCCATCAGCGCCCCAAGCATGCCGATCCACTTGAACTTGCTCATCTGTTCCTCCTCCAGTTTGTCGATCTGACGCGGCGCCTTGCGCACCGCTCCGCCGAGATCTTATTTATTGTTACCGCAAGAGACGGTGGCCTATTCTAAACCTGTCGTCCCGCCAAACGGATTCAGTCGGCAGGACTCGCCACCTTGTCGCGTGCCGAGTCGTAACCCTGGCCACGGTCCATGGTCCCACCGGCGCTGATCCGGACCGCGCAATACTTGAACTCCGGAATCTTGCCGAAGGGATCGAGCGCCGGGTTGGTCAGCAGATTCGCCGCGGCCTCGTAGTAGCAGAACGGAATGAACACCGCTCCTCTCGGCGTACCGTCATCCGCGCGCGCGAAAAGCGTGACGCTGCCGCGTCGCGAGGCCACGGTGACTATGCCGCCCGCCACGACACCCAGGGCCAGAAGATCGTCGGGATGAATCGACGCCACCGGCGCCGGCTCGATGCTGTCGAGTACCTCCGTGCGCCGGGTCATGCTGCCGGTGTGCCAATGCTCGAGCTGGCGGCCGGTAATGAGCACAAAAGGAAAAGCCGGATCGGGCTGCTCCGCGGCGGGAATGATATGCGCGGGCACGAAGCGACCGGTTCCCGTCGCGGTTGGAAATTCCTCGGTGAATACGACGCGTTCGCCGGGGTCGCCTTCGTGCTCGCACGGATACGTGACGGCGGATTCCTGCTCCAGGCGGGCCCAGGTGATCCCGGCAATCGACGGCATGGTCCTGCGCATTTCCTCGAATACCTGGCTCGGATCGTCGTAGTGCCACTCGAGTCCGAGCTGCCTGCCCATGGCGTTCACGATCCACAGATCCTGCCGCGCGTCGCCCGGCGGCTCGAGCGCCTGGCGGCCGAGCTGCACTGCGCGATCGGTGTTGGTGAAGGTGCCGGTTTTCTCCGGGAAAGCGGACGCGGGCAGGATGACGTCGGCGAGATAGCCCGTCTCGGTCAGGAAGATATCCTGCACCACCAGCATTTCCAGCTCCGACAAGGCCTCGCGCGCATGACTGACGTCGGGATCGGACATCGCCGGGTTTTCGCCCATGATGTACATGCCGCGAATGTCCCCGGCGTGCACGGCATTCATGATCTCGACGACGGTGAGCCCGGGTTCCGGATCGAGCTTGGTGCCCCACGCCGCTTCGAAGCGCGCGAGCGCGTCCTGGTTGTCGACCCGCATGTAGTCGGGAAACATCATCGGGATGAGGCCGACATCGCTCGCGCCCTGGACGTTGTTCTGTCCGCGAAGCGGGTGCAGTCCGGTCCCCGGCCGGCCGATCTGCCCGGTCATCATCGCCATCGCGATCAAGCAGCGCGCGTTATCGGTTCCGTGGATATGCTGTGAGATTCCCATACCCCACAGGATCATCGCCGCGCGCGCCGTGGCGTAGAGCCGCGCCACCTCGCGAATGATCGCCGCGGGAACGCCGCATAGCGGCGCCATCGCTTCCGGACTGTAGCCGGCGACGTTGGCCTTGAGCGACTCGAAGCCGTTGGTGCGGTCCCTGATAAAACTTTTCTGGACCCAGCCCTCTTCGATGATCGTGTGCATGATCGCGTTCAGCAAGGCGACATCGGTGTCCGGCTTGAACTGCAGGTAGTGCGTCGCGTGTCGCGCGAGCTCGGAGCGCCGCGGATCGATGAGGATGAGCCTGGTCCCGCGCTTGACCGCGTTCTTCATCCACGTCGCCGCGACCGGGTGATTCACCACCGGATTGGCGCCGATGAGCAGGATCACTTCGGACTGCAGGACGTCCATGACCGGATTCGATACCGCGCCCGAGCCGATGCCTTCGAGCAGCGCCGCGACGCTCGATGCGTGGCAAAGCCGCGTGCAGTGATCGACGTTGTTCGAGCCAAAACCCGTTCGGACAAGCTTTTGAAACAGGTACGCCTCCTCGTTCGAGCCCTTCGCCGATCCGAATCCTGCCAGCGCCCGGGGGCCGTGCGTATCGCGAATGCCGCGCAATGCGCCACCGGCCAAGTCGAGCGCCTCCTCCCAACTCGCTTCGCGAAACACCGACAGTGCATTGGCCGGGTCCATCACGAAATCGGCTGATTTCGGTATCCCGGGCTTGCGGATCAGCGGCTTGGTCAGCCGCTGCCGATGATGTACGTAGTCGAAGCCGAAGCGTCCCTTGACGCAAAGGCGCTCGCGATTGGCCACGCCGTCGCGTCCTTCGACGCGCACGATGCGATTGTCCGCGACGTGATAGGTGAGCTGGCAGCCGACACCGCAATAGGGACACACCGACGCGACGGTCTTGTCCACCGGGACGAGGTAGGCGTCGTTTGCCGGCGCCAGCGCACCGGTGGGGCAGGCTTGCACGCATTCGCCGCAGGCGACGCAGGTGGATACACCCATCGGGTCGGCGAGATCGAACACGATCTGCGAGTCGGCGCCGCGAAACGCGTAGCCGATAACATCGTTGACTTGGCTCTCGCGACAGGCGCGGACGCACCGCGTGCACTGGATGCAGGCGTCGAGATTGACCGCCATCGCCGGATGCGAGAGGTCGGCAGGCGGCTGCGCCCGCGCCTCGAAGCGCGGCACACCGATGTTCAGCCATCGCTTCCAGTGGTCCAGCTCCGAGTCGAGCTTGTAGACTCGTTCCGGCACGTCCGCGGCAAGCATTTCTATGACCAGCCTTTGGGAATGCACCGCACGCGGGCTGTCGCTCGAAACTTCCATCCCCGCCGTGGGTGCGCGGCAGCACGATGGCGCCAGCACGCGCTCGCCTTTGATCTCGACCATGCAGGCGCGGCAATTGCCGTCGGCGCGCATGCCTTCCTTGTAGCAAAGATGCGGAATGTCGACGCCGTGCCGCTTCGCCGCCTGGATGATGGTTTCACCGCGCTCGGCGCTGAGCTCGACACCGTTCAGGAAAAACTCGGTGCGCTGCACGTCCAGCGCTTTTTCATACGGAGCGTTCATTCGGCCAGCTCCTGGGGAAAATATTTGATCACGCACGTAATCGGATTGGGCGCCGCCTGCCCGAGCCCGCAAATCGATGCGTCGATCATGACCTGGGAAAGCTCCTCCAGCAACGCGGTGTCCCATTTCGGCCGCGCGAGCAGCCCGACCGCCTTTTGCGTCCCGACGCGGCAGGGCGTGCATTGACCGCAGGATTCGTCGGCAAAAAAGCGCATCAGATTGAGCGCGGCGTC
>JALZAO010000013.1 GCA_030948305.1 Pseudomonadota bacterium | reverse complement strand
ATGCAGCAGAAGCAAATCACCGAAGAAGACGCATATCGGTTGATGCGCAAGCTCGCGATGGACCGCAACCTCACGTTGCTTGAGGTTGCGCAGCAGCTGCTCAATGTTACGCAGCTATTGTCTTAGCCGAGTTGCGAATTGGTGCATTCGTGGTCCGACGGCACTCGTTTGGTGCGGCGCAACATGAAAAACACTTGCCCAAGCGCGAACTAGGCCCACAAGAATTTCAAAAATTTCACGAAGAATTAAAGTGTTAGCGTTTCAAAACGCGCGATGGTACAGGGATTGCTAAGGAGCTAACAGGTCCCGGTTGCGGGACCTCCTCGAAAGATAAGTTTGCGGCGGCCAATGCAGGCTGCTGCAGTGGGCAACGGCGCCCTGGCGTTCGATTTTATTTTCGGACGACAGGGCGCTTTTTATTGTCTTCGCGAGAACGGACGGATGCGATG
Source organism: Pseudomonadota bacterium (assembly GCA_030948305.1). Lineage (GTDB taxonomy): Bacteria > Pseudomonadota > Gammaproteobacteria > Burkholderiales > Casimicrobiaceae > PALSA-1003. Next base: position 12,190 of record JALZAO010000013.1, on the reverse strand, counting down.
AAAGTACCGAAGCACGCTGGCAAGCGGTCAGGACCGAAGAAGGGCACGCGTGGCAAGCAATCTGGTTGCGTGAGGCCGACGCCGGCGCGTCCTAATCTCGAACGCAGGAGGCTGATCACGATGGGAAGCGGCGCGGCGTTGCTGGCATTGGTGGCTCCAGGCGTACGGCATGCGGCGTGGGCGACCGGATCCGACGCGCCGGAGAAGAAGGAAGTGAAAGTCGGCTTCATTCCCCTGACCGATTGTGCGTCAGTGGTGATCGCCTCGGTCATGAAGTTCGACGAGAAGTACGGCATCAAGATCGTCCCCAGCAAGGAGGCGTCGTGGGCCGCCGTGCGCGACAAGCTGGTCAACGGCGAACTCGATGCTTCGCATGTCCTGTACGGTCTCATCTACGGTGTGCAGCTCGGCATTGGCGGGCCGAAGAAGGACATGGCGGTGCTTTGCACACTGAATAACAACGGGCAGGCGATCACGCTTTCCAATCAACTGCGCGACAAGGGGGCCATCGACGGTCCCTCCCTCAAGGCCCTCATCGCGCGCGAAAAGCGCGAGTACACGTTCGCGCAGACCTTTCCGACCGGCACGCACGCGATGTGGCTCTACTACTGGCTGGCCGCTAACGGGATCCATCCATTCAACGACGTGAAGACCATCGTCGTTCCTCCGCCACAGATGGTGGCCAATATGCGTGTCGGGAACATGGACGGCTACTGTGTTGGCGAGCCTTGGGGCAATCGCGCCATCTACGACAAGATCGGTTTCACCGCGATCACCACGCAGGATATCTGGAAGGATCATCCCGAGAAAGTGCTCGGGACCAGCGCCGAGTTCGTCCAGCAGAATCCCAACACCACGCGAGCGATGGTCGCGGCGGTGATCGAAGCATCGCAGTTCATCGACACCATGGCCAACCGCAAGAAAGTCGCGGAGATCATCGCCGACAAGAGCTATGTCAACTGCCCGGTCGACGTCATCGATCAGCGACTCGAGGGAATCTACGACAACGGCATCGGCAAGAAGTGGAACGACGCGAATTATATGAAATTCTACAACGATGGCGCGGTGAACTTCCCTTACCTGTCCGACGGCATGTGGTTTCTCACGCAGCACAGACGATGGGGCCTGCTCAAGGAAGATCCCGACTATCTGGCCGTGGCCAAGCAGGTCAACCGGATCGACCTTTACAAGCAGGCCGCGACGCTCGCCAAGGCGCAGGTGCCGAAGGATGCGATGCGCACATCGAAGCTTGTCGACGGTGTGGTTTGGGACGGCAAGAGTCCGCGCTCGTACGCCGGCAGCTTCAAGATCATGGCCTGATGCGGCGCGCGATCGAGACCACATGACGACTGCCATCGCTGCATTGGGGGCCTTCGCGCCGGACACGGAAGCACAATCGGCTGCCGCTAACGAGCCAGCGAGCGAGCCGCCCGTCGCCGTACATGCGGATGTCACGCGTACGGACGTGGCCATCCCCTCGCCCGACGCGCAGGCCCACGCTGTCGTCGCGGCCAAGGCGGCGGAAATCGCCGAGCGTGCACGCCTGCGCCGCGAGCGGATACGCAGCGTCGTCTTGGCGGTGTTGCCTCCGGTGCTGGGCTTTGCGCTTTTCATCGGCGCATGGTCGCTATTCGCGCAAACAGCAGGGTCGCTGCCGTCGCCGGCGAAAACTTGGGCCTCCGCGGTCAACGTGTTCAGCAACCCGTTCTATCAGAAGGGACCGAACGATCAGGGCATCGGCTGGAACATTCTGTCGTCGCTCAAACGGGTAGGCATCGGCTTCGGCCTCGCGGCGGCAATCGGCATACCGCTTGGATTCATCTTCGGTCGCTTCGCGTTCGCCAACGCCATGGCGGCGCCGATCATCAGCCTGCTGCGACCCGTATCGCCGCTCGCTTGGCTGCCGATCGGGCTCCTGGCATTCAAGGCCGCCAACCCGGCCGCGATCTGGGTGATCTTCATTTCTAGCATCTGGCCGATGATCATCAATACCGCGGTCGGCGTGCAGCGCGTGCCGCAGGACTATCTCAATGTCGCGCGTGTGCTCAACCTTTCCGAGTGGAAGATCGTCACTCGCATCCTCTTTCCGGCAGTGCTTCCGTACATGCTGACCGGCGTGCGACTCTCGATCGGCGTTGCCTGGCTCGTAATTGTCGCGGCGGAAATGCTCACCGGCGGCGTCGGCATCGGCTTTTGGGTCTGGGACGAATGGAACAACCTCAACGTCGAGCACATCATCATCGCGATCTTCGTGGTCGGCATCGTCGGCCTCCTGCTCGAGCATCTTTTGCTGCTGCTCGCGCGGCGCTTCAACTACGAATGACGGGAGAGCGATGATGACAAACCGAGAGCAGAACTACCTTTGTGTCGAGAACATCGCGATGACTTTCCAGTCGCGCAAGGGTACGTTCGCTGCGTTGCGCGACATCAATCTGACAGTGCACCAGGGCGAGTTCGTGGCGCTGATCGGACATTCAGGCTGTGGCAAATCCACGTTGCTGAATCTGCTTGCGGGGCTGCTTGCTCCGACCCAAGGCGTGATGATCTGTGCGGAGCGCGAAATTTCCGGCCCCGGCCCCGATCGAGGCGTTGTGTTTCAGAATCATTCACTGCTTCCCTGGCTGTCGTGCTTCGACAACGTCTTTCTCGCGGTGGAGCGGGTTTTCGCAGGCACCGAGAAGAAGGCCAAGCTCAGGCGCCGCACGCACGAGGCTCTGGCGCTGGTCGGGCTTAGCCACGCTGAACATAAGATGCCGCACGAAATCTCCGGCGGCATGAAGCAGCGCGTCGGCATTGCCCGCGCGCTGTCGATGGAGCCGACCGTGCTGCTGCTTGACGAGCCCTTTGGCGCACTAGATGCGCTGACCCGCGCACACCTTCAGGACGAGCTCCTGAAAATCGTTGCCGCGACCGGAAGCACCGTGCTCATGGTGACGCACGACGTCGACGAGGCGGTTCTGTTGTCAGATCGCATCGTGATGATGACCAATGGTCCGTCGGCGACGATTGGCGAGATACTTCCGGTCGAGCTCGCGCGCCCGCGCGATCGCATCGAACTAGAGGAGAGTCCCCAATACCATCATTGTCGCGCGGCCGTGCTCGAATTCCTCTATCGCCGCCAGATGCGCGAGGCGGCGTAGCTTCGGACGCCGGGGCGATGAGACCGCTGAAACTCGTCATGGTCGGCAATGGCATGGCCGGCGCGCGCACGCTCGAGGAGCTGGTGGCGCTCGCGCCGGACCTCTACGACGTCACCGTGTTTGGCGCGGAGCCCTACGCCAACTACAACCGCATCCTGCTCTCGCCGGTGCTCGCCGGCGAGCAGACCATCGACGACATCATGTTGAACGGGGTCGAGTGGTATGAAAAACATGGCATCACCCTGCACTTAAGCAAGGAGATCATCAGGATTGATCGCATCAGGCGAACCGTCGAGACGGCAGATGGCATCGCCGTCGGATACGACCGCTTGTTGCTGGCTACGGGATCGAACCCGATCATCTTGCCTGTTCCTGGTCACGCGCTGCCGGGCGTCATCACTTATCGTGACATTCACGACACGCACACGATGATCAACGCGGCCGCGAGCCAAGAGCACGCGGTAGTGATCGGCGGCGGATTGCTGGGCCTCGAAGCCGCCAATGGCTTGAAGCAGCGCGGGATGAAAGTAACTGTGGTGCACCTTGCGGATTGGCTGATGGAGCGCCAGCTCGATCGCACCGCTGGCAACCTCCTGCAGAAATCGCTCGAAAATCGCGGCATCGCCTTCAGGGTATGCGCTCAGACCAAGGAATTGATCGCCGCGCCCGAGGAGCAAGGGGGCCGGGTGCGCGCTGTGCGCCTCGTCAATGCCGAAGGTGCTGAGGAAATGCTTGCGGCCGATCTCGTCGTCATGGCCGTCGGCATTCGGCCTAACACCGCACTGGCGGAGCGCGCGGGGCTATTTTGCTCATCAGGCAGACCCGGCGGGATCGTGGTAAGCGATACGCTGCAGACCTTCGATCCCCGGATCTATGCGATCGGCGAATGCGTCAATCACCGAGGCCGCGTGTACGGCCTGGTCGCTCCTCTCTTCGAGATGGCCAAGGTGTGTGCGAACCATCTCGCCTTCTACGGCATCGCCCGCTATGCCGGCTCAGTCACCGCGACCAAGCTCAAGGTCACCGGCATCGATCTCTTTTCCGCGGGCGATTTCGCCGGGGGTCCGGACTGCGAGGAAATCGTGCTCTCCGACCCGTTCGGCGGCGTCTACAAAAAACTCATCATCAAGGACGACAAGCTCGTCGGCGGCGTGCTCTATGGTGACACCGTGGACGGATCGTGGTACTTCAAGCTGCTTCGGGCCGGGCGAAGCATCAACGACATCCGCGACGGGCTGATGTTCGGCGAGACCAATCTTGGCGATACCGGGCATCAGGGACAGAACCGAGCGCTCGCTATGGCCGACGCGGACGAGGTCTGCGGCTGCAACGGCATCTCCAAGTCGAGGATCGTCAAGGCGATCAAAGACCAGGGACTGTTCACGCTCGACGAAGTGCGCAAGCACACCAAGGCTTCGTCGTCTTGCGGCTCTTGCACCGGCCTGGTCGAGCAGCTTTTGATGGCTACCGCCGGCGCAGACTATTCTGTAGCGCCGAAGAAAAAGGCGATCTGCGGATGCACCGACCGGACGCATCAGGAGGCGCGCGACACAATACGCGAACAACACCTGCTCGCGATTTCGGAGACGATGAGCTTTCTCGACTGGCGCACGCCCAATGGCTGTGCGACATGCCGCCCCGCGCTCAACTACTACCTGATCTCGACCTGGCCGCACGAGGCAAAAGACGATCCGCAGTCGCGCTTCATCAACGAGCGCGCGCACGCCAATATACAGAAGAACGGTACTTTCTCGGTCGTGCCGCGAATGTGGGGCGGCGAAACCAACGCGAGCGAACTGCGGCGAATCGCCGACGTTGTCGACAAGTACTCCATACCGACGGTCAAGGTCACCGGCGGCCAGCGGATCGATCTCCTCGGCGTGAAGAAGCAGGACCTGCCAGACGTCTGGCGCGACTTAGGGATGCCGTCGGGTCACGCGTACGCCAAGGCGCTGCGCACGGTCAAGACCTGCGTGGGCTCGGAGTGGTGCCGCTTCGGCACACAGGACTCGACGCGCATGGGCCAAGAGCTCGAGCGCGCATTGTGGCGGATGTATGCGCCGCACAAGGTGAAGCTCGCGGTGTCGGGCTGCCCGCGCAATTGCGCCGAGTCGGGCATCAAGGACGTCGGCGTGATCGGCGTCGATTCTGGGTGGGAAATCTACATCGCCGGCAACGGCGGCATCAAGACCGAAGTCGCGCAATTTCTGGTGCGCGTGAAGACGCGCGAGGAAGTGCTCGAGCACGCGGGCGCGTTCCTGCAGCTTTATCGGGAGGAAGGCTGGTATCTGGAGCGCACGGTCCATTACGTGGCGCGGGTCGGTCTCGATCACGTCAAAAAGGCCTTGCTCGCGGACGACGACCGGCGCCGTGCGCTGTACGAGCGGCTGCAATACGCGCTCGACGGCGAGCCCGACCCGTGGCACGAGATGACACGCGCGGGAATCGATCGACGCCAGTACATTCCGCTGAACGCGCAGGTAGAGAGCGTCGCGACATGAACGGTTGGAGCCGCGTCTGCCTGATCGAGGAGATCCCCGTACTCGGCGCCCGCGTGATCGAAGCCGCACACGCAAGCGGCGATAACGTGGCGATATTCCGCACCGCCGACGACCGCGTGTTCGCGTTGCGCGACCGGTGCCCGCACAAAGGTGGCCCTCTGTCGCAGGGCATCGTCTTCGGCGAATCGGTCGCCTGCCCTCTTCACGGCTGGAACATCGATCTAGCCTCGGGTTGTGCGCACGCGCCGGACCGCGGCTGCGCGCAACGCATGGCGGTGCGCGTCGACGCGGGAACGGTGTACGTGAAGACTGGCGGCGCAGCGTCGAGAGCGTCCGCGTTTCAGTCTACCGATCGGGATGCCGAGCGAGCCCGTGCACATGAGTGAGACCCAGAGTGCCTGCTGCTACTGCGGAGTGGGCTGCGGAGTCATCATCGAAACGAGCGAAAGCCGCATCAGCGGCGTGCGCGGTGACCCGGAGCATCCAGCCAACTTTGGCCGCCTGTGCACCAAGGGCACGACATTGCATCTCACCGCGAACGCTCACGGCCGCGCGCTCCATCCCGAGCTTCGCACGGACCGCTCATCGCTGCGCACGCAGCATCGCTGGGACGAGACGCTCGATTATCTCGCCGATCGCTTCGCCGACACGATACGCACGCACGGCCCCGACAGCGTCGGTTTCTATGTATCGGGTCAGCTTCTAACCGAGGACTACTACGTCTTCAATAAGCTGGCCAAGGGCCTGATCGGCACCAACAACATCGACACCAACTCGCGGCTGTGCATGTCGTCCGCAGTCGCGGGATACAAGCAGACCTTGGGGTCGGACGCCCCGCCGGCGTGCTACGAGGACATCGACCATACCGACTTGTTGTTCATCGCAGGCTCGAACACAGCGTGGGCACATCCGGTGCTGTACCGACGCATCGAAGCGACGAAGGAGCGCAATCCGTCACTCAAGATCATCGTCGTCGATCCGCGCCGCACGGAAACCGCCGAGGGCGCCGATCTTCATCTGGCGATCCTTCCCGGCACCGACGTCGCGCTGTTCAATGGCATGCTGCACATCATGATCTGGGAGGATCTGACCGCGGCCGCCTATATAGCAGCGCACACCGAGGGCTTCGCCGCGCTCAAGGAAACCGTGCGCGACTACACGCCGAGGTTCGTTGCCGAGGTTTGCGGAATCAGCGAGGCCGAGCTTTTTCAAGCGGCGCGTTGGTTCGCGGCCGCGAAGGCCGCCCTTTCGCTCTATTGCCAGGGTTTGAATCAATCCACCTCGGGAACGGCGAAGAACGCGGCATTGATCAATCTGCATCTTGCGACCGGCCAGATCGGACGGCCCGGTGCGGGCCCATTTTCGTTGACGGGACAACCCAATGCGATGGGCGGCCGCGAGGTCGGCGGCATGGCGAATCTTCTTTCCGCGCATCGCGATCTTGCCAATCCGCAGCATCGTGCCGAGGTCGCCACGTTGTGGGGCGTCGATGCCGTTCCAGCAACACCCGGGAAGACCGCGGTCGAGATGTTCGACGCCGTGCGCCGCGGCCAAATCAAGCTGTTGTGGATAGCCTGCACCAACCCCGCACAGTCGATGCCCGATCAGGCGCTGGTGCGCGAGGCGCTCGAGCGCGCCGAGCTGGTGGTCGTCCAGGAAGCGTACGCAAACACCGAGACCTGCGCTTATGCCGACGTTCTCCTGCCCGCGTCGAGCTGGGGCGAGAAAGAAGGCACGCTCACCAATTCCGAGCGCCGCATCATGCGCGTGCGCGCTGCGGTGCGAGCGCCGGGCGAGGCGCGTGACGACTGGGCGATCGCAGTCGATTTCGCTCGCCGGCTCGAAGCGCGATTGTCATCGGCGCACTACACGCGGGCGGGAACGCTGTTTTCCTACTCCGCGCCCGAGCAAATTTTCGACGAGCATCGCGAGACGACGCGGGGCCGGGACCTGGACATCACCGGCTTGAGCTATGCGCTTCTCGACCGCAGCGGCCCGCAGCAATGGCCTTTCCCCGAAGGAGCGGCAAGCGGGCAGAAGCGCTTGTACACCGACGGCGTCTTTGCAACCGCAAGCGGGCGGGCGAGCTTCGCCAATACCCTGTACAAGCCGGTCGCCGAAGCCGTCGACGCACGGTTTCCGTTTCGACTCACAACCGGGCGCTTGCGCGATCAGTGGCATGCCATGAGCCGAACGGGCACCGTGGCGCAGCTTTTCAATCACACCGAGTCGCCGCGCGTCGCGCTCAATCCGAACGATCTGGCTCGTCGCGGCCTTGTCGACGGCGAGCTCGTACGCGTGCAGTCACGCCGCGGCAGCGTGATACTTCCGGTCGAGGCGAGCGATTGCATGCGTTCCGGACATGCTTTCATACCCATGCACTGGGGCAGCAACTTCCTTTCAGGGAGCAGCGGCGACATCCGGGGATCCGGTGTCAATGCGGTCACCAACAGTGCATTCGATCCGGATTCGAAGCAACCCGAGCTCAAACATGCGGCGGTGCGTATCGAGCGCGCGGGGCTTGCTTGGCAACTCGTCGCTTTCGGTTTCGCGCCTGACGGCAAAGCGCTGCCGCTTCTGGAACGATTGCGTGAGCGCCTGTCGGCCTTCCCGTTCGCAACTTGCACGCTGATCGGGCGCGAGCCCGCGGGCGTTCTGTTCCACGCCGCGTCGGAACTGCCTCTTGCGCCGCAACTCCTTGCAGGGCTCGACGCGCTCTTCGGTCTTGACGGCGAGCCGGTGTTGCGCTACGACGATGCGCGCCGAGGCACCAGCCGCAGGATCCGCATCGACCAAGGAAAGGTGACCGCGGTGCGCCTGGCCGGCGATACGCTGGCCGCGGCATGGCTCAAGGACTGGCTGGTCCGTGAGGAGCCGGTTGCCGCGCTCGGGCGTTTGCTGCTTGCGACGACGGTCGCGCCTCCCGCGGGATTCGCGACACGCGGCAGAATCGTTTGCAACTGCTGGAACGTTTCGCAATCCGAAATCGGCGAATTCGTCGCGGCGCTACCGGAGGTCGAACATGGCCTCGACAGGCCCGCGCTCGACGCGCTGCAGGCCGCATTGAAGTGCGGAACGGAATGCGGGTCGTGTCTGCCAGAGATCCGGCGCATGGTCTCCGAGCGCAAGCGTGAGAGGCTGGCGGCGTGAGACCGAGGTCCCTTGAGACGTCGAGGCGCGGAAAGGTTTGGCTCGTCGGCGCGGGACCGGGCGACCCGGAGCTCCTGACGCTCAAGGCCGTGCGCGCACTCGAAGAGGCCGACGTCGTGTTTCATGACGACCTTGTTCATCCGGCATGCCTGCGCCACGCGCGATCGACTGCACGTATCGTCGCCGTCGGCAAGCGCGGCGGATGCCGATCAACGCCACAGGCGTTCATCGAGCGGCGAATGATCGCGGAAGCGCTGGCGGGGAACACGGTCGTGCGGCTGAAAGGCGGCGATCCGTTTGTATTCGGCAGGGGCGGCGAGGAGGCAGACGCGCTGCGCGCGGCTGGCATCTGCGTGGCGGCGGTCAACGGCATCAGCGCCGGCATCGCGGCGCCGGCGGCAATCGGTGTTTCGCTGACCCGGCGCGGTGCTTGTCACGGCGTGATCTTCGTCACGGGTCACGCCGCTGCCGGCGGCGACACGGGACCGGACTGGCGCGCGCTCGCACAAGCTGCCCGAAGCGGCTTGACACTCGTCATCTACATGGGCGTTTCGAGCCTCGACGAGGTGTGCGCCGCGCTGCTTTCAGGTGGCCTCGACCCGGCGACACCGGCGGCGATCGTGCAAAGTGTATCGCTGCCTTGCGAGCGCTCGGTCGTCACGGTGCTGGCGCGGCTTGCGATCGAACGCAAGCTGCAGGACTTGTCGAGTCCCGCGATCGTCCTCATCGGCGAGGTCGTGGGCGATGCGCTGGCGGCGACTCTGGCCAAGGAACCCGGCGCAACGTTCGCGTGCAGTTCTTCGAGAAGTTTCGGCCATCGCTCGATCCAGCAGCACTCGTGATCGAAATCGGCAAGCTCGATGACTCGAGCCCCGGGATGCCGACGCGCGAACGACTGCACGACCGACGGCGCCACGTTGCGATCGCGGCCGCCGATGTAGTGAAGCTGGCCGATCGTCGGCGGAAGCGGTGGCATCAGCGCCGGATTGAGCGAGCCGGCGAGCGGGCTATAGCCGTGGATGCGCGTCCAGCCGTCGGTGTCGAGGTTTGCGGCCACCGTTACGATTGCCGCTGTCTCCGGGACCTGCGCGGCCATCAGCCAGGCGAGGGTTCCGCCTCCGCTATAGCCGATCAACACCACGCGGCGAAAAGGATGAAGCGCCAGGAAACGCCGCAGCGCGGCGACCATGCTGGCAACGACTTCGGCCGAGTAGCGCTGGTGCGTCCAAAGGAGCGGCGCACAGACGGAGTTGGGCTCTTCTTTCGGCGCGAAGTAGCACGGCCGGCCCAGAAAGAGGCGCGGCCCGCCATCCTGCGCCATCAGCTCGAGGGCGAAGGGTGTGCGCGGTGTGGGATCGGCCGCGGGGCGCGTGAGATCGAGCCAGGGCGTGCCGTCATGCTCGACGTAGACGTGAAGTGAGTCGGAGCGCTCGAGCAGCCCCGCCGCATACGCCACATGATGAAACCCTGCCCCCTGCAAGTCGATCGATGCGAATCCCAACACGCTCGCACGACGATTGAAGCGCTCCGCCGGGGTGGCGCACGCGGCCAGCAGCGCCGCGACCAGGACAATCCAGCTTCGACGCAATCGGAGGTCGCGATCGCGGGGAAGGATCGAACGCCGGGAAGAGAAGCCGCGCAGACAAGCAGGGTCACGCGAGATCACTGACCGCACGTTAATCTGACTCGCCTAGCGCTGCTGCTCCATCGCTAGAATTGCTTGCGAACGCCGAGCACGATCCCGTAGTTGCTCTCGTTCCTCAGCCCGGCGGCGCCGCTGAACTGCGCGAATCCCGCCAGATTGTTCGGCAGCGTTACGCTGGTTCCAATCCCAAGCACCGCGTAATCACGTGTCGGTGATGCCGTTGGAATGGAAAAGATCGTGTTCAAGGGGTCGGCAATGTATTTCGAGGTGATCGACGGAGTACCGTTCCTGAATTCGTGCAACCAATTCGCCGTGGCATACGGCACGAACACCCCGACCGAGCTGTTCACGGTCATCGACACCTTGGCTCCAATCGATGACTGCAACGACTGGATGGTTCGCGAATCGACCGCGAGCCCGAGCCCGTTATTGGGTTCGTCTTCCGAGAAGGCCTTGTTCTTCACCCAGATATAGCCAAGGCGTGCGGTTGGCGTAACCGTAATCGGCGCCATGTCGAAGCTGCGCCCGACACCGATCGACGCGGACCACTGGTCGCCCTTCGGTTTAGCTGTCGCCGACGTGTTGATAGCCCTCGCGGTCGGATTGTTCGACGGAATCAGAATGTTGCGCGTCGAATCGTAGTCGACGGATCCATACGCGAGGAAGCCATCGACGTACCACGTATCGACGTAATACGTTCCATAACCGGCAATGCCGACCGTCCTCGCTTTGACGTTGCCGAGGGATTGTTTGTAGTCGGAATGCGTATCGCTGTAGCTGATCGCTCCGCCGACCACAAAGGCGTCGCTGACGCGGTAATCCGCGCCGCCGAGAACGCTGAAGCTGCCGTACTTGTAGGCGTCCTGCAAAGGCGTTTGGTCGACGTCGCCAAATGCGTAGCCAAGGTTGACGAAGCCGCCCCAACGGCCGCTCATTGCATCATCCGGGCCGGCGGCGCCGCCTCTGGCGCCCGCCAAGGGGCTCGAGGAGGCCTGAGCATCGGCGGCTTGCGACGCTTCCTGTCCGTTCAAGCCGACGACCAAGCCTCGCGCGCCGCTGCGCAGATCCAGGAGCCTGGAACCGACCAGGCTCATTTTCGATGATTCCACGCTAATCTGCTTTTGAGCGTTCATCTGCACCGGCGCTATGGCCTGGATGCCACGCTTCAATTGCTCGTCGGTGATTCGCAGATTGAAAGCGCCGTTGGGATCGAACGGGGGTGGCCCTCCCTGGTTGTGAAACGCGGTCGAAACCATCAGCGTGCATGAATTCGACAGGCGCTCCGCAGGAGTGCCGTTGGGATTAGGTCTAGCGAGAACCGGTGTTCCGGGGACGAGGCCGTTAAGCGCAATACAAACAGTCTGAACCGTGCTGGCTACGGGTTTTTGAAGATCGGTGATTCCGGGTACACTGGGCAGGCCCTGGCTCGCAGCGAGTCCCGCATAGCCGGCACACAAGACCAAGCTGCCGGTCATTTTCGCAATATCGCCCAGCATCCGGTACGCCAACAGCTTCTTCAATGGACTCCCCTTTGCGCGGATGGCAGACGCACGCCGTTCGAGTGATGCGCGCGCCATAGGTGATTTATCAGAAATCAACGCCTTACCGCCTTTGAGCTGGCCGACACGGCAAGGCCGCAATCCAAGACCGCGGGTGCAACCCGGCCCTTTTGTCAGGACCGTCGCATCGCTCCCCGCAATAGAATTGCAGACAAAATCGACCCGTGTCAACCAAATGCACGCGCGGTGTGCAAT
>JALZAO010000234.1 GCA_030948305.1 Pseudomonadota bacterium | reverse complement strand
CAACGGCGCCGGCAAGACCACGCTCTTCAATTTGATTTCGGGGCTGTTCGTTCCCGATCGCGGCCGCGTCCTGCTCGCGGGCGTCGACATCACCGGCATGCCGTCGCACGGAATAGTCTCCGCGGGCCTCGCCCGGTCGTTCCAGATCACCAACCTTTTCCCCGCGCTCACCGTCCTGGAGAACCTGCGGCTCGCGGTGCAGGCCGGCGATCCCTGTCACTTCAACGGCTGGACCCGCGCCAGCGCGGTAGCCCCGGTGACGCACAAAACCAACGAGCTGATCCGCTTTCTCGGCTTGTCGGGCATCGAGCGGGCAGAGGCGGGCGCACTTTCCTACGGTGGGCAGCGCTTGCTCGACATGGGGCTGGCACTGGCGTCGGCCCCGCGCGTGTTGCTGCTCGACGAGCCGTTGGCGGGCCTCGCCGCGGCGGAGCGCGAGCGCGTCGGATCGCTGATCAAGCGCATCTCCGCCGAACTGCCGGTGCTGGTGGTCGAGCACGACATCGACCGCGTGTTCGCGCTGGCCGACCACGTCACCGTCATGAACGAGGGCCGCGTGCTGGTGGACGGCTCCGTCGCCGAAGCGCGCGACAGCGCGGCGGTGCGCGAGATCTATATCGGTTCCGGCACGGCTGCGCTTGCGGCCCGGCCGCGCGGGAGCGTCGGACGCGAACGTTCGCCGCTCTTGCTCGAGCTCGCGGCGGTCGACGCTTTCTACGGCAAGAGTCACATCGTCAAGGCGGCAAGCCTCGCCGTGCACGAGCAGGAAATCGTTGCCTTGCTTGGCCGCAACGGCGCCGGCAAATCGACGCTGTTGAAGACGATCATCGGTATCGTGCGTGCCGCCGACGGGCGTGTCGCGCTCGGCGGTGCAAATCTTGCCGGTTGCACGGCGGCGGAAATCGCCCGCCGCGGCATCGGCTATGTTCCGCAGGGGCGAGGCCTCTTTGCCGGCATGAGCGTACGCCACAACCTCGAGCTCGGGCGCCTCAAGCGCCGCCAGGGCGAGGGCGTGGCCTGGTCCGACGACAAGATCCTGCATTTCTTCCCCAAGCTCGCGGCGCGACTCGACACGCCGGCGGATTTCCTGTCCGGTGGTGAGCAACAAATGGTCGCGGTGGCGCGCGCACTGTCGGGGCACGTCCGGGTGCTGCTGCTCGACGAGCCTTTCGAGGGACTCGCCCCCACCATCGTCGAGGAGTTGTTCGAGACCTTCGATCGCCTGCGCGGGGAGGTGGCGATGGTCATCGTCGAGCATAATCTCGATCTGGTGCTGGCGCTGGCCGACCGCGCGTACGTGCTTGAACGCGGCACGGTCGTTCATCAGGGGCCGGCGGCCGCGCTTCGTGAAAATCTCGACCTGCGCCGGCAGGTCCTCTGGATGTGAGCCGATGAAAAATAATGCAGCGATGATCGGGGGCGGCCTGATCGGCCGCGCCTGGGCGATGGTCTTTGCACGCGCGGGCTGGCAGGTCCGGCTCTTCGACACAGTGCCCGAACAACGCGTTGCCGCTCGCGGCTACATGGAGGCGAGCCTTGCCGAGCAGCAGAGCTATGGATTGGTCGACGACGCGGCCAGCGCGCTGGCGCGCATTGAAATCGTCGACCGGCTGGAAGGCGCGGTCGCGGACGCGACCTGGATCCAGGAGAGTCTGCCTGAAGTGTTGGCGATCAAGCGCGAGGTTTTCGCGGTGCTGGATCGGCTCGCGCCGCCTACGTCCATCATAGCGAGCTCGACCTCGGCGCTGCCCGCGTCGCGCTTCACCGAAGGATTGCCGGGACGCGCGCGGTGCCTCGTCGCGCATCCGGTGAATCCACCGCATCTGGTGCCGGTCGTCGAATTGTGCGGCGCACCGTGGACGGCACCGGAAATTCTCTCGTGCGCTCGCGACGTCATGACTGCGATCGGCCAGACGCCGGTGACGATTCATGACGAGCGCGACGGCTTCGTGCTCAATCGTCTGCAGGGCGCGCTGTTGTCCGAGGCCATGCGGCTGGTCGGCGAGGGTGTCGTGTCGCCCGAGGATCTCGACCGGACCGTGCGCGACGGCCTTGGCTTGCGCTGGTCGTTCATGGGTCCGTTCGCGACGATCGCACTCAATGCGCCGGGCGGCGTGGACGATTACTGTGCTCGTTACGGTGAGTTCTTCCGCGGTCTTGCAGCGGACCCCGCGAAGCCCGCCGCGTGGGAGAGCGCCAATGTAGCCAGCGTCGCGGCGGCACTCGGCGATCCGCCGGGCGCGAAGGAGCGCGAGTCCCGCATGCGCTGGCGCGACCGGCGCCTGCTGGCGTTGCGGCGGCATAAGGCATCCGAAACGGAATGGGCATCCGAACCTGATTTCGATGAAGGAGCAACACCATGAGCGAATCCCGCAAGGTCATCATCACCTGTGCCGTCACCGGCGCCATCCATACGCCGTCGATGTCGCCGTACCTGCCGATCACCCCGAAAGAGATCGCGGATGCCGCCGTGGCTGCGGCCGAGGCTGGAGCCGCCATCGTCCACCTGCACGCGCGCGATCCCGTCGACGGGCGGCCGACGCAGGACCCCAAGTACTTCCGCGAATTCGCGCCCGACATCGCGCGACGCTCGGACGTCGTGATCAATTTCACCACCGGCGGCGCGCCGACGATGGCTATCGAGGAGCGCTTGCAGCCGGCGCTGCTGCTGAAGCCCGAGGTCGCCTCGCTCAACATGGGCTCGATGAACTTCGGATTGTTTCCGATGCTGGCGCGCTTCCCGACCTTCAGGCACGATTGGGAGCGGCCCTATCTCGAGGGTTCGGCGGACCGCATCTTCCGCAACACGTTCACGGACATCGAGCACATCCTTACCTCCTGCGCGGGCAACGCCACGCGGTTCGAGATCGAGTGCTACGACATCGGCCACCTCTATACCGCCAAGCATTTCTTCGACCGCGGCGTGGTCAAGGCGCCGCTTTTCATCCAGAGTGTTTTCGGCATTCTCGGTGGCATCGGTCCGCATCCTGACGATGTCGCGCACATGAAACGCACGGCGGACCGCCTGTTCGGCGACCAGTACCGTTGGAGCGTGCTGGGCGCGGGACGGAATCAGTTGCCGATCGCGGCCATGTCGGCGGCGATGGGCGGCAACGTGCGCGTCGGTCTCGAGGACAGCCTATGGCTCGGACCCGGCAAGCTCGCGGAATCGAACGCCGCGCAGGTCCGCGCCGTGCGGCAGATCATCGAGGGGATGGGCCTCGCCATTGCCACTCCTGACGAGGCGCGCGAGATCCTGAAGCTCAAGGGCCGCGGCGCCGTCGGATTTTGACCAGGAACGCTCGATGCGATGGGTGGATGATTCTTGCCGTGTGTCCAAGCGTTGGAATATTTCGCGGGTTGTTCATACAAGCGTCGACAGATCCGGTTCGGAAAAGAACCTGAACTGGTTGCGCCCTGCCTGCTTTGCTTTTGTACATGGCCACGTCCGCATTCTTGAGGAGCGGGAGCGCTTCCGTCCCGTCTCGATGGCATCGGCCGTCGTCTCGAAGACCTTCGAGGCAAGCTCCAACTCGTCCGTACGCGCGCGCTCTTCTGTAATATCGGTCGCGCTGGTCATGATGTAATCGA
>JALZAO010000233.1 GCA_030948305.1 Pseudomonadota bacterium | reverse complement strand
TGCCTGAACAACGCACGTTACGGCATCGCCTGGGGAGCGCTGGGCGCGGCAGAATTCTGCTGGCACGCGGCGCGCCAATACGTGCTCGATCGCACTCAGTTCGGGCGGCCGCTGGCGGCAAATCAGCTGATTCAGAAAAAACTGGCCGACATGCAAACCGATATCACGCTCGGGCTGCAGGGCTGCCTGCGTCTCGGCCGGCTCAAGGACGAGGGCCGTGCCGCGCCGGAGATAACATCGATCATGAAACGCAATTCATGCGGCAAGGCGCTGGACATCGCGCGCATGGCGCGCGACATGCACGGCGCCAACGGTGTCGTCGATGAGTTTCACGTCATACGACACGTGCTCAATCTCGAGACCGTGAACACCTACGAAGGCACGCACGACGTGCATGCGCTCATCCTCGGCCGCGCCCAGACCGGCATCTCGGCCTTCTAGGCATTGCGGATAGACATGATCAAGCTCTACAGCTATTTTCGTTCGTCGGCCGCGTATCGGGTCCGAATCGCACTCAATCTGAAAAGCCTTCCCTACGAATACCTGCCCGTGCACCTGGTGAAAGGCGAGCAACGAGACGAGCGGTATCGCGCGCTCAATCCGCAAGCGCTGGTACCGATGCTGGTCGACGACGGCGAGACCATCACCCAGTCGATGGCGATCATCGAGTACCTCGATGAGAAGTTTCCGGATCCGCCGCTGTTGCCGCCGACGCCCGACGCCAGGGCCCGAGTGCGATCTGTCGCGCAGGTGATCGCGTGCGACATTCATCCCCTGAACAACCTGCGGGTGCTGAAATATTTGACTGATACGCTCGGCGCGAGCGAGGACGCAAAGAACGCCTGGTATCGGCACTGGATCGAGCTGGGTCTCGCCGCGATCGAGGCCCGGCTTGCCGCCGACAGCCGCACCGGCGACTTTTGCCACGGAGCAACGCCGACGCTCGCCGATATCTGCCTCGTGCCGCAGCTTGCGAACGCGCGGCGATACGACTTTTCCATCGAAGCGTATCCGACGCTGGGGCGCATCGAATCGCATTGCCTTGCGCTCGATCCATTCGCGCGCGCGGCGCCGGGGCGTCAGCCAGACGCTGCCTGATGGATGTCCGGCCGCAAGCTGCACCCGCTGGTGACAAGCTGATAGGACGCGAAACCATTTCTCGGCAAGCTGATGCCTCGATAGGAGCTTCGATGAAATTCGCGATTCCCCCTTGGGAGTGCCCTTCGGTAGCGGTGGTCGGCGGCGCCGAGTTCTACCCCGTCCGCCATATCTATTGCGTCGGTCGGAACTATGCCGAGCATGCGCGGGAGATGGGCGGAGATGCGGCCAAGGAGCCGCCATTCTTTTTCACCAAGCCGGCGGACGCGATCGTGCCGGTGGTCCCGCCCGACGTCGGCCATGTGCAATACCCGCTGGCAACGAAAAACTATCACCATGAAATCGAGCTCGTCGTCGCCATCGGTGCATCCGGCGTTCGCGTCGCGCCGCAGCGCGCCAACGCTCTGATCTATGGCTATGCGGTCGGGCTCGACATGACGCGGCGTGACCTGCAGGCGGCGCTGCGCGAGATCAAGCGCCCGTGGGATCTGGGCAAGTCCTTCGCGCAAGCGGCGCCGATAGGGCCCATACACCCGGTGCGCGAAGTCGGCTACGTGAGCCGTGGCCGCATCTCGCTCGAGGTGAACGGCGCGGTGAAGCAGCAAGGTGATCTGGCCGACATGATCTGGGACGTGCCGCACGTACTGCATTTCCTTTCGCAATACTACGAGCTCTTGCCCGGCGATCTGATCTTTACCGGTACGCCTTCCGGCGTCGGCGCAGTGGTGGCCGGAGACATGCTGGTAGGGCGGATCGAATCTCTGGGCGAGCTCAAGATCAGCATCGACGAGCCGGCGGCGCTTGCATGAATCCGGTTTGATTTTGGCAAACAACCGGACATGACTTCATCCGGGGCCGCCTTCGCCGAGCGCGAATACAATCTGCGAGCGGCCTTTCCGGATCATCCGCAATGGTTCGCGCGCTGGGCGGCCGACAGCGAGCGCGCGCGCGCATCGACGCGCATGGTGCGCGACGTGCGTTACGGCGCCGGGCCCAAGCAGATCGCCGATCTCTTCCCGGCGGAGCGCCCGCGCGGCGCGTTACTGTTCATTCACGGGGGTTACTGGCGCGCCCTGGACAAGGATGACCACTCGTTCATCGCTCCAGCCTTCGTCGCCGAGGGCATCGGCGTCGCGGTCGTCAACTACGATCTGTGTCCCGGCGTTCGCATCGCCGACATTGCGGAACAATGTCGGCAGGCCGTCGAGTGGCTGACCCGCGAAGGCGAAAACCACGGCGTGCCGGCGCAGCGTCTGGTTGTCGGCGGACACTCGGCGGGAGGGCATCTGACGGCGATGATTTTCGCAACCGACTGGAAGACGCGCGGGATGCCGCCCGAGGCAATCGTCGGCGGTGTCTCGATCAGCGGCGTGTTCGATCTCGAGCCGCTGATCGATGTGTCGTTCAACGCCGATCTTGGCCTCGACTCGCGAAGCGCGCGCGAGGTCAGTCCGATCTATCTCGATCCGATTTGCGAAGCGCCGCTGTTGCTGGCAGCGGGGGCAGACGAGACGGACGAATTCATTCGCCAAAGCCGGAGCCTGTGGGAACGCTGGCCGCGTTGCCGTCCGAGGGAGCGCGACGGGCCGCTGTTCGTTCCCGGCAAACATCATTTCAGTGTGCTGACCGAGTTTGCCGATCCACAAAGCGAGCTTTTCGCAACGACCATGGGCATGTTCGGAAGCGGCTGAGGTCGTCATCGGCCGCAGACGAAGGAGCGAGACGAACCTGGCCCAAGCGCAACCGGCGCGGCTCCTCGCGCCAGGAAAAGCTGCTGATGCGGTCAGCGCTCGAGCGAAAGACGCGAAGCATAGCTGCACGTATAATATTGCCATTGCTCGTTCGTTGCCCGACCACGCCAAAATGACTGCGCCAAAACTGCACGCCATCGACCGCGCGCGCGCCTCGTCCGATTCTGCGCCGCGTTCTCCTTCCTCTCCTTCCACTAGCCCCATTACGGAAATCATCGCCGAGCTCAAGGCAGGTCGTATGGCGATACTGGTCGACGAGGAGCAGCGCGAAAACGAAGGCGATCTCGTCGTCGCGGCTGACGCCATCACGCCGGACATCGTCAATTTCATGGCCAGGTTCGGCCGTGGCCTGGTGTGCATGCCGATTACCGAGGAGCGCGCCCGGCAGCTCGGCCTTGCGCCAATGACGCCGGTAAACCGATCGCTTCACGGCACCAATTTCACGGTGTCGATCGAAGCCGCCGAAGGTGTCACGACGGGGATATCGGCGGCCGATCGCGCGCATACGATACGGGTTGCATGCGCGCCGGGTGCGCGCCCCGAAGACGTCGTCCAGCCGGGCCACGTTTTCCCCTTGGTCGCGCAGGCCGGCGGGGTCCTCGCCCGCGCCGGTCACACCGAGGCGTGTTGCGACCTGGCGCGGCTCGCCGGATTCTCACCCGCCGCGGTTCTGTGCGAGATCATGAACGACGACGGTTCGATGGCGCGCTTGCCCGATCTCGTCCTGTTTGCGCGCAATCACACGCTGAAAATCGGGGCGATC
>JALZAO010000232.1 GCA_030948305.1 Pseudomonadota bacterium | reverse complement strand
ATGGTGTGACGCTGGAGTTGGGCCACCACAGCATCCACGCCATCATCGGACCCAACGGCGCCGGTAAATCGACGCTGGTCAATCTTCTGTCGGGCGAGCTCAAGGCCTCCGCGGGCAGCGTTCGCCTGCGCGGCGAGGACATCACCGGCTGGACGCCCGATCGCATCGCGCTGCGCGGCGTGGCCCGCACTTTTCAGCATTCGAATCTGTTCCCGAGCTTTACGGCGTTCGAAAATTGCCGTCTCGCCGCACAGTCGCGCGATACCGGTCTGGCGCGCTGCCTGACACGCTGCCTGAGGCCGGCCGAGTCGTATCGCGAATGGAACGACGCGGCCAATCGAGCGCTTGCGATCGTCGGGCTCGCCACGCGCGGCCGCCTCCCGGCCAGCGCGCTTTCGCACGGCGAGCGGCGGGCGCTCGAGATCGCCATGTCGCTCGCAACGGCGCCTTCCATCCTGCTTCTGGACGAGCCGCTCGCGGGGATGGGCGCTGAGGAGTCGGCGCGCATCGTCGATCTCCTCAAGCAGCTGTCGGCCGATCACGCCATCCTGCTGATCGAGCACGACATGGACGCCGTCTTCGCACTTGCCGATTGCCTTACGGTGATGGTCAACGGCGCGGTCCTGGCCAGCGGCAGCCCGGAAGCCATTCGCGCCAACCCCGATGTTCAACGCGCCTACCTTGGCGCGGACCCGACACTGGTGACGGCCTGACATGCTCGACGCCCGCGGCCTGCATACGTTCTACGGCAGCAGCCACATCCTGCACGGCGTCGATTTTTCGGTCGCCGAAGGCGAGGCCGTCGCGCTCATGGGCCGAAACGGCATGGGCAAGACGACGCTGATCCGCTCCATGCTGGGACTCGTGCGTCCGCGCGCGGGGACGGTCACCCTGGACGGGACAGCGGTGACCGCATCGGCGCCCTTTCGCATCGCCCGCCTGGGGGTCGCCTACATCCCCGAGAGGCGCGGCATTTTTCCGAATCTCACCGTGCGCGAGAACTTGCTGATGGCGGCGCGGCATGACCCGGGCGCTCGCGAGAGCTGGACGCTTTCGCGCGTCCTGCAAACGTTTCCGCGATTGGCGGAGCGCCTTTCGCACCTGGGCACGCAGTTGTCGGGAGGCGAGCAGCAGATGCTGACCATCAGCCGCGCGCTGATGACCCATCCGAGAATCCTGATTCTGGACGAGGCGACGGAAGGCCTGGCGCCGCTGATCGCGCGCGAAATCTGGCAGACGATACGTGCGCTGCGCGATGGCGGAATGGGGATCGTCATCGTCGACAAGAACTTCGCCATGCTGTCCCAGCTCGCGCACCGTTGCGTCATCCTGGTGAAGGGACGCAAGGTATTCGACGCGCCGCCGGCTGAGTTGACCGCCGAGCCGGGATTGCGCGCGCAATATCTGGGCGTTTAGCGGTCCCTGGAATTGTCCTCGACCCGAATCGTGGATATCGCGGGCCAGGAACTGGAATGCGCGCGCATCGGCATCGATCGTCCGGGGCCGACGCTCGTATTTCTGCATGAGGGCCTGGGCTCGGTGGCGCTGTGGAGGGACTTTCCGCAGCGCGTCGCCGACGCCACGGCGCGCCCGGCGCTCGTTTACTCGCGTGCCGGGTACGGGCGTTCGACATCGCGGGTCGCGGCTCGTACTCCGCGCTACATGCACGACGAGGCGCTGATGACGCTTCCCGCGCTCCTCGACGCGCTCGGCATCGCCGACGTGATCCTGATCGGCCACAGCGATGGCGCGTCGATTGCCCTGATTCACGCCGGCGCGCGCGTTCGACCGGTCCGCGCGCTGGTCGCAATGGCGCCTCACGTCTTCGTCGAAGACCTGTCGATTGCCAGCATCGCGCAGGCCAGAGATGACTACCAAAGCACCGACCTGCGCACCAAGCTCAGCCGTTACCACATCGACGTCGATTCGGCATTTCGCGGCTGGAACGACATCTGGCTCTCACCCGCGTTTCGCGACTGGAACATCGAGCCCTATCTGTCCGGCATCGCCTGTCCGCTGCTGCTCATTCAGGGTCGCGACGATGAATATGGGACGCTGGCGCAGCTCGATGCCATCGAGCGCCAGGTCTCCGGCCGCGTCGAAAGAGTGGAGCTTGCCGATTGCGGACATTCTCCGCATCGCGATCAGCCATCGGCGACGCTGGCCGCGATCACCGATTTCGTCTCGACGCTTCGCTAGCCCTTCTTCAGCGCAAGCGCGCGTTCGTAAATCCGGTTTTTCGGTTTGGCGGTGGCCGCGACCGCGATCCTGACCGATTGCGCCAGCGGCAGCTCCGCGAGCAGCGCCGAAAGCAATGCGTCGTCGCTCTCCATCTTCCCCGGCGGAGCTTGAGCCGCCGGCTCGACGATCAGCACAAACTCGCCGCGCTTTCGATTCGTATCGGCGGCAAGCCATTCCACCGCGTCGCCGAGAGTACCGCGATGGATCGTCTCGAAACGCTTGGTAAGCTCGCGCGCGATGATTACCCCGCGCTCACGCCCGAGCGCCGCGGCGAGGGCATCGAGCGTGGCCGCAATCCGATGCGGCGCCTCGTAGAACACCAGTGCGCAGCCGAAACTGCACAAGCGCTCGATCTCCTTCGATCGCGCGCTTGCGGTCGCCGGAAGAAAGCCGCAGAACAACCATTGCGACGCCGCGAGCCCGGACGCCGACAATGCGGCGACGACCGCGCTTGGCCCCGGAATCGGCACGACCGCAAAGCCGGCGTCGACCACCGCGCGCACCAGCGCCGCACCGGGATCGCTTATCGCCGGCGTTCCCGCGTCGGTCACCAGCGCCACCCGCTTGTCCGCGGCGAGCCAGGCGATGACCTCCTCCGCGCGCTGCCGCTCATTGTGCGCGTGCAAGGATGCAAGACGCGCACCAATGCCATAGTGCGAGGTCAGCGTTGCGGTGATCCGCGTATCCTCCGCGGCGATGATGTCGGCCCGTTCCAGGACGTCGAGCGCGCGCAAGGTGATGTCGCGCAGATTACCGATCGGCGTGGCGACCACATATAATGTTCGCGCCAGCACCGGCGACGGCTCTCCTCTGGTCATTACGATGTTCCCCTTTTCGATGACGCATGCGTTTGGCTTGAGATGCGCACGTGTTGCAGCGCCGATCGCATTGCTGCTCGCCGTCGTCGCTTGCGCCACCACGCCATTGTCCGGTGGCAGACCCGGTGGGGCAACCATACGTCCTGCGGGGCCCCCCGCGCCTTCGATACCGCCAGCCTCGCCTCCGCCGGTTCTGCCAATGCCGCCTCTCGTGGCGCCGCCGGCGCTTCCATCGGGAGCGGTGACCCGGCCCCTGCCGCCGATGATGGCGCCGCAGGCCACGAGCGATGTGATCGCGCTGTTGCTGCCGCTCGAGTCGGCGGCGTACGGTCCGGCGGCCGAAGCCGTGAAGGCCGGCTTCCTCGCCGCCGCTAAACGCGCCGGTATCAGCTTCCGGATCCGCGTGATCGGCCACGGCGACGACGGCGTCTTGCCGGCCCTCGCTGCCGCGGTGGATGCAGGCGTCGCACTGGTCGTCGGCCCGCTGACCCGCGACGATCTCAAGACCGTGCTCGCCATGGCGCCTTCGCGTCCGCGCATGCTGGCGCTCAACCAGACCGATGACGGCT
>JALZAO010000231.1 GCA_030948305.1 Pseudomonadota bacterium | reverse complement strand
TAGCTTGATCGCCTGCTGTTCCATTTCGAGGATGAGATCGTCGACCTTGGCGCGAAAATGACGATAGAAGATCATGCTCGGGATGGCAACGATGAGCCCTAGCGCGGTGTTGTAGAGCGCCACCGAAATCCCGTGCGCGAGCAGAATCGGGTTCGAGCCGGCTGCTGTCTGCGACCCGAAGATCTCGATCATGCCGACGACGGTGCCGAACAGGCCGAGCAGTGGTGACATTGCCGCGATGGTCCCAAGCGTGGTCAGAAAGCGCGCGAGATCGTGACTGACGATACGGCCGACCTCTTCGATCGCTTCCTTCATTACCGGCCGCGGGCTTTTGACGTTGGCGAGCCCCGCCGCCAGGACGCGGCCCAGAGGCCCCTGCCGCGCGGTCTTCATCAGCAATTCCTGGGTGACGCCACCCTGCTTGAATTCGGCCAGGACCCGATCGACCATCCCTGGAGGCGCGACGATGCTCTGCCGCAACGACCACATGCGCTCGAAAATCAGCGACAGCGCGATAACCGAGGCAAAGATCAACGGCCAGATCGGCCAGCCGGCCGCTTGAATGATCGACCACACGTCAAAGGACTCCGCCTGAGATAAAGCGCGACTCTAGCGTGGCCACCAAGATTCGGCAAGCCGCGCGTAGCCTTGCGCGATCGAAATCGTCACGCGCGACGCCAGCGTTTGCGCGCCCTGCCGCCGCGTTCGGCAAGCGTCGCCGTCACCGCGGCGCCGAGCAACAGGATCACCCACGAAACATAGATCCAGATGAGAAAAAGCGGCAAAGCCGCGAGCGCTCCGTAGACGATCCGATAGGTCGGCACCTGCCGGATATAGAACTTGAATCCGACCTTCGCCAGCTCAAAAGCCGTTGCCGCGAGCAACGCTCCGATCAGCGCATCGCAGCGGCACCCGACGTGCCGGAACGAGCTTGTACAACATCGTCAAGGCAAGTGTCGCGATCGCGATTTCCGCCGGCTGCACGAGAAGAGAGAGCGCTTGGGACACGCCGGGCACCGCGGCAATCGACTGCTCGATCGCCCACGATGTGAGATAAACCGCGCCTCCGATCATTGCCGGCACCGCCACGAAACCCAACGCGTAAACGACCATCCGGCGCGGCAGCGAGCGCGCTTCATAAATGCCCCAGATGGCATTGATCTCACGCTCGACTTGCGCCACCAGAAGAACCGCAGTGATGATCAGAAACGCCGTTCCCACGCCCTGGACGCCGGCGGCCTTGCTGGTGAATTCCGCCAGATAGTGGCGCACCGCGCTGCTGCTGTCCGGCAAGAGAAACTTCACCAGGAACGGCTCCAGGTTATCGAGCCATCGTTCGAACACCGGAAATCGTGCGACGTACGCGAGCGCGACCGTGAATAGCGGCACCATTCCAAGCAGCGTCGTGAACGCAAGACTGGCCGCCATGCGTCCGACGCTGGCTCGCCGCAGGCGCCGCAGGACCCAGAAGACGAACAGGCCGCCGCGCCCGATATGCGCCCACACCTACGCTACTCCTGGTCTGCTGGTATCAACCGAACCACCGGCAGAGCCACCACGCAACGGCGGCGAGGAACGCGGAACAGGGAATGGTCAGCACCCATGCCCAGACGATCTGCTCGGCGACTCCCCAGCGAACCGCCGAAAGCTTCCGCGTGGCGCCGACCCCGATGATGGCGCCGGTGATGGTATGCGTCGTCGAGACCGGAATTCCGAATGCGGTGGCGATGAACAGCGTGATCGCCCCGCCCGTCTCCGCGCAAAAGCCGCCGACCGGCTTGAGCTTGGTGATCCGCATGCCCATGGTCTTCACGATCCGCCATCCGCCGAAAAGCGTGCCAAGGGCTATGACGGCCTGGCAACTGAGCACGACCCAGAACGGGACGTGGAACGTGGGGCCGCTCATACCGGAGGAAAACAGCACCATGGCGATGATGCCCATGGTTTTTTGCGCGTCATTGCCGCCGTGGCCTAGGCTGTACATCGACGCCGAGACGAACTGCAGCCGGCGAAACCAGCGGTCGATGCGGTTCGGCGACGATCGGGCAAAAACGTTGCCGATGATAACCATCAGCCCCATGCCAAGGAGAAATCCGAGCAGCGGCGACGCGACGATGGCAAGCGTGATGACCACGAAGCCCTTGGCGGCCAGCGCGGCAAAGCCACCCTTCGCCACCGCCGCGCCCGCAAGCCCGCCGATCAACGCGTGCGAGGACGATGACGGTATCCCGTAGTACCAGGTGATTACATTCCAGACGATCGCGCCGATAAGAGCGCCGAGGATCACGTAGTGGTCGACGATGGATGGGACGATCACGCCCGTTCCGATGGTATTCGCGACGTGCAGGCCGAACACCAGGAATGCGATGAAATTGAAGAACGCGGCCCAGGCCACCGCGTAATGCGGCCGCAGCACCCGCGTCGACACGATGGTCGCGATCGAGTTGGCGGCGTCGTGGAATCCGTTCAGAAAATCGAACGCGAGCGCAATTGCGATCAGAAGGACGATCGCGCCGAAGCTGAAGCCACCGCCATCCATGGATCCGTCCGCCTACGCGTTTTCCAGCACGATGCCTTCGATCAGGTTCGCGACATCCTCGCACTTATCCGTTACCGACTCGAGCAGCTGATAGATTTCCTTCAGCTTGATGATCTGCTTGGCGTCCGGTTCCTCGCGGAAAAGCTTGGCCATCGCCGAGTGCATGACGTGATCGGCTTCGGTTTCCAGGCGATCGATATCGGCGCAGATTTTCAGGATCGCGTCGGCATCGCTCATCGATTCGAGTTTCGCCACCGCCTCCTTGACTTTGGCGATGCATGCGACACAGATTTCGGCCAGCCGCCTGGCCTCGCCTGTGACGGCGCGCACGTCGTAGAGAAACAGACATTGCGCGACCTCCTCCATTAGATCGAGGATATCGTCCATGCCGGTAATCAGCTGGTGAATCTCGTCGCGATCGAGCGGGGTGATAAACGTCTTATGCAGCAGCGCGATCGTCTGGTGCGTGATGTGGTCGGCCTGCTTTTCGTAGCGCTCGATGTTCCGGCGCCGCAGCTCGAGGTCGCCGATGTCCTCGAGCAGCAACTTGAGCTCGGCGGCCGCCAGGATCGCCAGGTCGGCGTGCTCGTTGAAGAAATCGAAGAACTTTCCTTCGCGGCGCAGAAGGCGGGCCATCGCGGACTTTACTAGGGTCAGAGGGAGGCGCGATTATCGCACCGCGGGCACTCGAGCGCTCAATCGAATTTGGCGGCCGTAAGCACCCGACGCGGGCGACGACCAAGTGTTTTGCCTCCAGCGCGAAGCGCGCTATTCTTTGGCGGCAGGTGGATGAAAGGGAGCGTCATGACGACGGCAGTGAATGCGACGCAGACCGCGGTGCTGGGCGGCGGCTGCTTCTGGTGCCTGGAGGCCGTGTTCGATCAACTCGGCGGCGTGCAGTCGGTCGAGTCGGGCTATGCGGGCGGACGGGCGCCCGATCCCAGCTACGAGGAAGTATGCAGTGGGACCAGCGGCCACGCCGAGGTGGTGAAGATCGAGTTCGATCCCGGGATTTTGTCGTTTCGCGACTTGCTCAAGGTCTTTTTCTCGATCCACGATCCGACGACGCTGAACCGGCAGGGAAGCGACGTCG
>JALZAO010000012.1 GCA_030948305.1 Pseudomonadota bacterium | reverse complement strand
GGTGGTCTGTGTTCGGCTGGGCAACGCGCGCAACTCCTCGAGCGAAAAAATGACCGGCTTTTCGACCAGGCCACCGACTTCCAGGCCATACGCCGCGAAGCCGCTCGACGCGAGCGCCTTGTATTGCGGGTTGTCGGGCATCGCGGTTCCATTGCTGCGAAATTCCGGGGACCGGTCGGACTCGGAGAACTCCTGCGCCATGGACTTGCGCGGCAGGATCATGCGCTGTGCCTTGCGAGTAAGGATCTCGGTGTTGCCCAAAAGCTTCGGAAACCATTCGGTTTTCGATAGCCTGTCGCAGCCGGCGACCAGAACCGCTCCCGCGCCGGCTAGCGCGCGAAGGAAAAGCCGCCTGCGCGGATGAAATCTACTGGAATTCATTTGCTGACCTCCGCGTCGACCCGGTAGCGCCCGGTAATCATCGAGCGCAAATTGTTCCACGCGCCGGTGATGATCACTTCGAAGACGTGAATCAGCACGAAGGCAACCAAAAGCCAGGCGACAATAAAATGGATCGTTCGCGCCGATTGGCGTCCGCCGAAAATATCGACCCACCCCGGCCACAGGGAATCGAAGCCCGGAGACATCGCCAGGCCCATCAGAATCACCAGGGGCAGCAGCACGAAGATCACGATCAGGTAGGTGATTTTCTGCAATACGTTATAGCGCTTCGACGCCTCTCCCGCAGGGTGGCGAAACTGCAGATGATCGACGATCGACTGCCGGATCGACCGAAGCTCGGTTCCGGTGGGCGCAAGGTCGCGGGCGAGATGGCGGCTGACGACCGAGTAGGTAACGTAGCAAAGGCCGTTGATCACGAAGATCCAGGCGAAAAACAGATGCCATTGACGGGCCATTGCCAGCCAGCGGCCGTCCGGAATGGTCAGCCACGACGGAAAAGCGCGGCTCATGAGCTCGCCATCCGAGCCTTTGGAGGCGCCCAACACGCCGGTAGTGACGAACTCGTGACCGAAGATCCGCGTCACACCGGTCAGCTTATTGTTGGCGTCGGTCGCGGATTCGATTTCGAGAATCGGCGGGCGGCCGGTGTACGACGACTTGCCCCAGTACAACGCTGGATGCGCGCTGAAGATATTGAGCCCGCTCATCAGCAGAATCGTCAGCGCAATGACATTGATCCAGTGCATGACGCGAACGGGCAGCGTGTGGCGATAGTAGAGATAGTTCGCCGCCGCCCGCTCAGCGTTGCTGCTTTGTTCCATCAGCGTCTCCCTGATCGATCCGATATCGCCGCACGGGGCGTGCGGCGCCGAGTGTATCTCGCTTGAGCTTCGCCCATCCAGTTCCCCGGCACAGCCGCGCGGCTCGGCACCGGGCAATCACGCATGCATCCGCCTGGGGCCGCTCACGAAGGCATTGTCGCGTTCGAAGAAGCGAAGCTTACGGTCGACCTCGCGGCTAATGCCGATGCGCACGCTTTCGCCGATCGCTCCCGGGCGCCGGCGCGCTGCGCCTAGCCACAGCGGGCCCGGTGCGCAAAGGTCGACGCCGTCGAAGCGACGATCGACGTCCATCGCCGTCGCCAGGCGACCGGGGCCGCGGGCGAGGTCGAGCTGGCGCTGCGTTCCGCGATGGCGTTGCATAGATTTCAGACCCTCCAGCGGCTCGAGCGCGCGCAACAGGACTCCGGCTCCAACGCCTGGCGATTCACCGCTGACATTGATGGCAAACCAGCAGCCATAGACGAAATAAATATAGGCGTGCCCGCGCTCCAGAAACAGCGAGTTGTTGCGCTGCGTACGGCCGCGGAACGCATGTGCCGCTGCGTCACCGACAACGTAGGCCTCGGTTTCGACGATGCGGCCGGCAATACGCTCGCGCGGATGCTCGTGGACCAGTATCTTGCCGATGAGGTAGCGTGCCAGTGTGGCCGTATCTCGCGGCAACTCGGCTCGGCGCAACCGTCGAACGGGCCCGATGTCCTGCATCGGGTGGTCCTTTTTAGCCTACCTGACAGCTTCAGCTTATCGCGCTGAGCGGCAAGGTCGCGCTGACGCAGGTCCCGCGACCTTGGGCTCCCGGCTCGACCGAAAGCTGACCGCCGAATTGCAACAGGCGCTCCCGCATGCCCAGAATGCCATGCGAGGATGGCTGTCGCAGCCGTTCCGGCGCAATGCCCATCCCATCGTCTTCGATCCGGAGGCTTATCTCTTTCTCCGTGACGCGAAGCGAGACCCGGACGCCTGATGCTCGCGCATGCTTGGCGGCGTTGGTCAGCGATTCCTGCGTGATCCGAAATAGCGTCAGCGCAGCCTCGGCATGCAACGGCGGCAGATCGGACGGGAGGTCCAGGTCCACCGGCATACCGCTATTCCTGCTCCAGTCCTCGACGTGATTCTTGAGCGCGACGGCAAGCCCGAAGCTATCGAGAAGCACCGGGTGCAGGCTGGCGACGATGCGGCGCTGGGCGCTCACCGTCGCATGGAGCAACTCGATGAGCTCCTGCTGCTCGGCCACCAGCGCCGGCGCAACTTCCTGCAATTGTTCCTTAAGCCGCCCCAGCCGCATGGAAAGCACGGTGAGCAAGGAACCCATGTCGTCGTGCAGTTCGCCGGCAAGCTTTGCGCGCTCGGCTTCCGCGACCCGGAACAGGTGATGCGAGAGCTCCGTCAACTCGACCGTGCGCGCGATGACCTTTTCGGCGAGCTGGTCGTGCGCCTCGCGCAGCGCTTCCTCCGCCTGTTTGCGCGCGCTGATATCGACAAGCACGTTTACCGCACCGAGCAGCTTGCCTTCGCCGTCGATGAACGGATTGGCATGAGCGAGTGTCGTTGCCCGCACTCCGTCGGGGCGCTCGACGACGATCTCCTGCCCGTTGTATTCCTTGCGCTCACGCAGCGCGAGCGCCATCCAGCATTGATCGTGAGCGATCGGCGTTCCGTCTTTGGAAAAGAGCTTGAACGAGCCGCAAAACCGATCGCTGGAATCATTCAGCGCAGGTGTGCGTCCCCAGAGGTCGACCGCATGCTGATTGAAGTACGTGATGAGCCCGTCGGCGTCGCACGTATATGCGCCGGCTGGCAAGGCGTCGAGCAGGCGATGGAATTCGGACCCGTCGCGGTACGTCGCCTCTGATTTTGCGTGCGCCTCTGCCTCTTGCATCGCTGTCTTCATAGCCGCGTCTCTGGTGAAAGCTGGCTTCCATTCTACGACGTTCCGTAGAGCAAATGCCAGACAGCGCAACATCTGCAAGACGCTAGGCAGCTTGTAGGTGTACGTCCGATGTGGGATGCCTTGCGCGCCTACAGATTTAGCGGGATAAGCGTGCTGCGCCACGTCTCACTTCTTGACCTTCTTCAGATGCATGCGCTTGCGATCGACTGATTTGGCACCCGCTCCTTCGAGCACCATCGTTTGAAAATGAGAGGCGAATTCGCCGCCCAGAATCGCGATGAAAGCGGCGACCCATCCCCACACGAGGAGCACTACGACGATCGCGATACCACCGTACATCAGGTTGTAATTCGCGAAATATTGAACATATGCGTAAAACAGCGGGCGCGCGGCGACGATCAATGTCGTTGCGACAACGGTTCCGACCGCGATACTCTTCCAGTCCAGGCGCTTGCGGGGTACGAAGCGATAGATCAGAAAAAAGGCCGTGAGCACAAGCAGCACTCGAATCACTTGCGCCATTGCCGCGAACATGACGTCCGTTTCCCCGGGCAGCAGGCTGACCGCGTTCCACAAAAATACCAGCAAGTAATGCGAAAAAAGCGTGCAGATAAACAGCACGCCGACCGCGGTCATCATCGCGATCTCGATCATGATGCGCCGCGCCAGGGTGCCGGTTTGTTCTCCCTCATAGGCGATGTTGAGCGCCCGCGAAAGCGCTCCGAACACACGGCTGCCGAGAACGAGCAAGATCAACAATGAAGCGATGCCCGCAAAGGGATGCGCATCATGAACCGCACCATGAATGATGTGCTGCACCGCTAGGCTGCCCTCGGGAACGAATTCCCCTAACAGCAGGATCGCCTTGCCGACTGCCCAATCCGGGCTCACGAAATAGGCCGACAACGAAACCGCCGCAAGAAGCAGGGGGAAAAGCGACAGAAAACCATAGTACGCAATGGCCGCTGCCCATTGCGTGGCATTGTCGGCGAACGAATCCTTGAGCGCCTGGATGAAAGCGTTCCCAACAAGACGGGCGGTTGCCGCATTCAGACCCATGTTGGTTGCCAATGTTACGCGCCCGCAGGCCCGCGGAGGTTCATGCGCCGGGCTGCCCCGCATTGGGGAAGAACAGCTGCTCGCCGTTGATCCTGTAATCGGCAATGGCTTTCTGGCCTTCGGGCGAGATCACCCAGTCGACGAATGCCTGGCCGAGATCCCTCTTGACGCTCGGATGCTTGTCCGGGTTCACCAGCATCACGCCGTACTGATTGGACAAGCGCTTGTCGCCTTCGACCAGGATCGCAAGATCGCCGCGATTCTTGAAGGACAGCCAGGTGCCGCGATCGGCCAGGATGTACGCATTCATCGATGCCGCGGTGTTGAGTGCCGGTCCCATGCCTTGGCCCGTGTCGCGGTACCACGGCCCCTTCGCCTGGTCGATGTCAACGCCGGCCGCCTTCCATAGGTCAAGCTCCGCCAAATGCGTTCCGCTCTTGTCGCCACGGGACACGAACGAAGCCCTTGTCGTTTCCACTTTCCTCAGTGCCTCGAGAATCTCCTTGCTGCCACCGATTTTCGCCGGATCGGTTTTCGGGCCGACCAGGACGAAATCGTTGTACATCACGGGGAAGCGCTTGACGCCGTGACCCTCGGCGAGAAATTTTTCCTCGGCTGAACGCGCGTGTACGAACACGACGTCGGCGTCGCCACGTCGCGCAAGATCGAGCGCCTGCCCGGTCCCAACCGCCACGACGTGCACTTTGATCCCCCTCCCCTGCTCGAAGCGCGGAAGAAGGTGACTGAAGAGGCCCGACTGCTCGGTCGACGTCGTCGACGCAACGGTGATGTATCGTTCCTGCGCTGGAATGCTCAGGGCGCCGAGCGCAATCAAAGCGACGAGGCCGATCGCGAAGCTACGACGATGGCCTACCATGGCAATTCTCCCTCCAGAAACTGCGCGGCTTCGCGCGAGGCCGGTTGCTTGAAAAACCGATCCGCCGGTGCGCGCTCGGCAATACGCCCTTGATGCAGGAACAGGATTTCGTCACCGAGGCGCCGGGCCTGCCCCAGGTTGTGGGTGACCAGCACGATCTTGGTTCCGCTTGCGTGCACAGCGGCGATGCCCTTCTCGATCTCCTGCGTGGCGCCGGGATCGAGGCTCGCGGTCGGCTCGTCGAGAAAGAGCACTTCCGGCGACAGCGCCCAGGCCCGGGCGAGCGCGAGCCGCTGCTGCTCACCGCCGGAGAGCACTCGCGCAGGGTGCTGGGCAAGGTGTCCCAGTCCGACGCGGCGCAAGGCGTCCAGCGCCCGCGGTAATCGCTCCACGCGCGGCACGCCGGCGATGGCGAGCGCGTAGGCGACGTTGGCGACGGCTGTTCGGCGCAGCAGCACTGGCCGCTGAAACACCATTGCCTGACGCCTCGGTCCATCCGCGGATTCCAGTGAAGCCCAGCGGATTGTGCCCGACGTCGGATTGAGCAGTCCGTGGCAAAGCCGCAGCAACACGCTCTTCCCCGCGCCGTTCGGACCGACAATGACCGTGCGCGGCCCGGCCTCGAGCAGCAGCGATAGGCCGTCGATGATGCGTCGATCGCCGACCGCAAAGACAACCTGATCCAGCGCGAGCGGTAGCAATGAAGGCGACGCGCGCGTGTCCATCTTGGCGCTCATCCGTAGCGCTGCTGCGCCGTTTCCTTGACGATATAGGCCGCCGCATTCAGTGCGAGCACGATCGTAAGAAGGATTACGCCCAGTCCCAGCGCGAGCGGCAGATCGCCCTTGCTCGTTTCCAGTGCGATCGCGGTGGTCATCACCCGCGTGACGCCATCGATGTTGCCGCCCACGATCATGACCGCACCGACCTCGGCCGCCGCGCGCCCGAACCCGGCCAGCACGATGGTCACCAGTGAGAAGCGCAAGTCCCACAACAGCGTGCTCGCGGCGCCCAATCGTGATTCGCCGAGCGAGCGCAGCTGCTCGCGATACTCATGCCACGCGTCCTCGACGACTTGGCGCGACAGCGCGGCAACGATGGGGACGATGAGTATGGCCTGCGCGATCACCATCGCTGTCGGGGTGAACAGCAAGCCCGCTGAACCCAACGGTCCGGCTCGAGACAGCAGCAGATAGACGACCAGGCCCACCACCACGGGCGGCAAGCCCATCAGCGCGTTGAGCAGGACGATGACCGAGCGACGGCCGGCAAATCGGCTGACGGCGACTGCAGCGCCGAGCGGCAACCCGAGCACGCAGGCAATCGCGACAGCGGTCAGGCTGACGCGAAGGCTCAGGAGCACGATTTCGACCAGCTTGGGATCGCCGCCCACGACAAGCCGCGCGGCTTGGAACGCGGCTTCCGATAGGCTATTCATGGGCCGGCGGTGACGTGATAATATGCACCGTTATGCAACTATGATTCGGTGAACCGAGTAGCACAATCATAGTCTGTTCCCTGGGTCAAACGAAATATGCATACAAATACCTAATATGCGCCTGCTGCCCACGCTCGCATGGGAGCTTTCCGAGGATCCGCCCGCTCCGCTCGACCCCCGCCTGCTGCCGCTGTTGAGAGCGGTCGCCGAAACGGGCTCGCTGGCGGCAGCGGTCGTTGACCGTGGCTTGTCCTATCGCGCGGCCTGGGGACTCCTGCGCACCTATAAGCGCAAGCTGGGCGACCCGCTGGTCGTGCTCGAGCGCGGCCGCGGTGCATCGCTCGCGCTTCTGGGCGAGCGATTGGTCGCTGCCGACGAAACGGCCCGCCGCCGGCTGTCGCGGACCTTACAGCGACTCGCGATGGAGCTGGGTGCGCCAGCGGATACGAGGCGCGCACCTGCGCTTCGCCTCACGATCGCCGCAAGTCACGACCTCGCCTTGGCGGCCTTGCGCGAAGCGCTCGGAGCGAATCAAGAATTGACGTTCGAGCTTTCGTTCATGGGTTCCCTCGACGCGCTCGAACAATATGCCGAGGGCCGGGTGGATATCGCGGGGTTTCACGTTCCGAGCGGCACTCAGCATGAGGAGAGTCGCGCGTTGTTTCTGCGGTCGCTGCGAGCGCGGGCGGATCGCCTGATTCAGCTGGTCGATCGCGAGCAGGGCCTGATCGTGCCGCGTGGGAACCCGGAAAGGTTAAGAACTTTTCGCGACATCGCCGACAAGCAGCTTCGCTTCGTCAACCGGCAGCGCGGCTCGGGCACGCGATTGCTGATCGACAGCTTGCTTGGAGACGATGGCATCGACGTCGCGCGCATCGTCGGCTACGTGAATGAGGAATTCACGCATGCTGCGGTCGCGGCGACGGTAGCCTCGGGGGGCGCCGATGTCGGATTCGGCTTGCGTGCGGCGGCGGCCCAGTACGCTCTGGCATTCGTTCCCCAGATCCGCGAGCGCTATTGGCTTGTGGCACGAGCCGCTGCCTTGCGCTCAGCTCCGACGTCTCGACTTATTCAGATCTTGCGCAGTCCAATCTTCGCGGAGATCGTGAAGCGGCTTCCGGGCTATTACGCGGTCGGAGCAGGGTCCATCGCCAACATCAGGGCCCTTCGCTCGGCGCGGGGGTCGCGCTGATCCATGCGACCTTTGAGCTCTAGCGCGATCCTCCGCGGGCTATTGCAGCGATAACTCCCGGGTCGGCCGCACCTCGATGCTTCCTACGCGGGCCGGCGGGATCTTCGAGGCCAGCTGGATGGCTTCGTTCAAGTCCTTGGCGTCGATCAAGTAGAACCCGGCGAGCTGCTCCTTGGTCTCGGCAAACGGTCCGTCGGTCACGGACATTTTGCCGTTGCGCACGCGCACCGTTGTCGCGGTATCGACGGATTGGAGGGCCTCCGCGGCGATGTGATGCCCGCTCTTCCGGAGTCCGTCTCCGCAGGCCTTGCATTCGCTGTCGGGAACCGCATCCAGCTTCTTCTCGTCGAGGTATACCAGGCACAGGTACTTCATGGCTCGCTCCTTCGCGGTGGAATGCTGCAGATGCTCGTGCTCGAAAGTTTCACGTGATGCCTAAGCTTGCTTTAGTGCGCTTGGCCCGGCAATGCTTCCGAGCACGCGGGTCAACGTGACCGCGGTCCGCGGCGCATGAATTCCTGTATTGAGCTTACGGTGCCGGTGCAGGAAAAGCAGTAAGGCCAACAGGGTTCCGCCGGGCAACAAGATTTCAAGCATGAGATAAGGGCCCGCCTTCTGCCCAAATCGACGCAATATCCCCAAGCAACTCAAGACTGTGTGCATTTGCCGCTCCTGTCTCGGATGACCCGAAACGCATCGGGCCTTCGCTACCTAGTCGAATGGCCGAGATTGAATTCGACATACGCGGTCGCCGAATTTGGTGCGGAGCCGGCTCCAGGTCAGTCAGGCAGCTCGGCCAGACGTCGCTCGAGAAACCGGCGCTCCGGCTCCTGTCGAGCGAGAGCGAGAGCGCTTTTGTAGGACGCGCGTGCCTGCGCGGTCTTGCCCAGTCTCCGGCACAGGTCGGCGTGGGCCGCATGCGCCAAGTGGTAATCGCGCAGATCACCGCGCGCAAGGATGGCGTCGATGAGCCCAAGTCCCGCTGCCGGCCCGTCGCGCATCGTCACCGCCACTGCCCGGTTCAGCTCGACCACGGGCGAAGGATCGAAGCGCAAAAGGACGTCGTAGAGCCCGACGATCTCGTTCCAGTCGGTGGCATCGGCATTGAAGGCCTCGGCGTGTACCGCTGCAATCGCCGCCTGGAGCGTGTAGGGACCGAAGCGCCGCGACACGAGCGCGCTTTCCACGAGTGCCGCGCCTTCGGTGATCTGATCCCGGTTCCAGAGCGAGCGGTCCTGGTCGCTCAAGAGGACCAGCTCGCCTTCCAGCGAGGTACGCGCGGCGCGCCGCGATTCCTGCAGCAGCATCAGCGCCAGCAACCCGATCGCCTCGGGCTCCGGCAGCAATTCGACCAGCAGCCGTCCGAGTCGTATCGCCTCGCCGGACAGGTCGAGCCTCGTCAGCGACTGGCCGGACGACGCCGAATAGCCTTCGTTGAATACCAGGTAAACCACGCGCAGAACAGTGTCCAGCCGTTCCGGCAGCTCATCCGGCGTCGGCACCTCATAGGGAATGTTTGCCGCGCGGATCTTTGCTTTGGCGCGCACGATGCGCTGCGCCAGCGTGGGCGCGGCGCTCAGGAACGCCTGCGCG
The DNA here is from genome assembly GCA_030948305.1 of Pseudomonadota bacterium. GTDB lineage: Bacteria > Pseudomonadota > Gammaproteobacteria > Burkholderiales > Casimicrobiaceae > PALSA-1003. The sequence goes on along the minus strand of JALZAO010000012.1, from coordinate 3,596 downwards.
ATCTCTTCGGTGGTGAGGCCGCAGACTTCGCGCAGCGTCAGCGCCACCTGCGCGTCCGGCGACAGGGCCGGATGGCAGCAGGTGAAGATGAGGCGCATCCGGTCGTCTTCGATGCTTTCTTGGTCCCGTGGCTGGGTGTCATCGATGACGGTGTCGACTTGTTCGGAAACATCCTCGATCGAATCGAACCGCGTGCGCCGGCGTATGCCGTCGATGGCCTTGAAGCGACCGGCCGACACCAGCCAGGCCCGCGGATTCGCAGGGAGGCCGTCGCGCGGCCATTGCTCGAGCGCGGCGCGAAAGGCATCGTGCAGCGCCTCCTCCGCGACGTCGAAGTCGCCGAGAAGACGGACCAGTGTGGCGAAGACGCGACGCGATTCGGCGCGGTAGATGGCATCTGCCGCCTCGCGCACGCGTTGTGCTGCATCCGCGCTCATGGGTAACTTGACAAGTGCTCAGGAGGTCGATTGCTTCCGCGCACGAACATAAGCAACGAACCCCTCCATGAACTTGCGAATGTTGTCACGGGCAGCAGCGTCGGTAATCTCGCCGTTCGCGTCGACGACCTGCGCCGCGCGCGATATGAGAAGACGCCCGCCAGACCAGAGGTCCGCTCCCAAGGTCCGAAAGACGGGCAGCCACGCATTTTGGGACAGGATCGTGCCGAAGCCGCTCGGGGAGGCGCCTGCGATTGCAACAGGCTTGCCGCCAAAGACGCGAGGGATATCGCGTACCGGCCGCGAAAACCAGTCGATGGCGTTCTTCGCGACACCGGGAATACTGTTGTTGTATTCCGGGGTAACGAGCAACAAGCCGTCCGCAGCTGTGATCGCGTCCTTCAAACGTGACACCAGGTCGGGAACACCGTGCGAGGCCTCATCGTCGCCGTCGTAGAGTGGAATGCCCGCTATCGACTCGATGCCAAGTTCGCTGTCGGAGGGCATCAGCGACCCAGCGGCGCGAAGCACTGCTGCATTGTAGGAGGCTCGACGCAAGCTGCCCGAAAGGCCCATAAGGGTGAACATTGCAGCGCTCCTAAGACTCCCAAGTGCGGCTAAGGTTGAATTGACGCACGGCCATTGTCGCGACGCTCTCGCCTTTGATGTCCCCAGCAGAAGCAAGTCGGGGCGTAACAAAAGTGGCTACGCTGGGCCACACCTCGTCACAAATGAAAAGGGCCCGCATCTCTGCCAGCCCTTGTTTATCTGGCGCGCCCGGCAGGACTTGAACCCACGACCCCCTGGTTCGTAGCCAGGTGCTCTAATCCAACTGAGCTACGGGCGCGCGAAAGTGAATTATATCAGAAGCTTGACGGAGCTAAACCGTGGCGCCTCGCCCGCCCAACGACGATCCCCTCAACACTAGGTCGTAGCTGGCACGCTCTATGCGGTGTCTCCGGCGCCAGGCGTCAGACGCCGCGAATTGAGCCAAATCCGAAGTCGGCAATCGTTCGATTTACGGCACTTGTTGCCGCGTGTTTGCTGACGCTCCGGCAACAAGACGGATCGACGCACAGGAGAACAAGGCAGTGGAGGGACAAATGAATGCAACGTTGGAACGCGCCGCCAGCGGCGCCAGCGAGAACCGCCCGAAGCCGAACAAGATCCGCATCAGGATATCCACGACAGGACTTGGCGAAGGTTTCGAGATCGTGTTCGCCGGGTGCGTTTTGCTTGGCGCGCTGGGGCTGTTGGCATTCGGTTACGCCTGACAGCCTCGGTTGAAGCAATACCGACTTTCCTTCCGGGCTAATGCCAAGCTACGAACGCGGCCGCTATTTCGAACCGCCTTTTTTCGTCGACGATGATGGTGATTCCACCATTCCCGGCAATCCTTCGAGGCTAAAGATGACTTGCTTTAGGTCGTCGATGGCCGACTGCAAGACCTCGCAGGCCTCGACGATGGTGATGTGGGATGTCGCTTCCTGAAGCTTACTTCCCGTATCGTCGCACAGTGGTTTGAGGTCCAGTTGAACCGCAACGAGTTTGTCGATCATGGAGGTCAATCGACGTCGATCGACCGCCGTCCACTGGTCGGGCTGGGGTTGGCTTGGCAAGTTGCGTCTCCGGTTGCGGCAGCGGCCGTGAATTGAGCCATTCCTTTATCACGTCCTCGCCGAAACCCCAATTTGTGCGCCGGCGCACTTAGTAGCTACATAGGGTTTTGGCTGGCCTACCACTGACCCACCTGCCGCATGTGGCGACCGAGCTCCCCGTGTAGCTCGCGCATTTTTTCGCCGGCAGCAGAGACATCACTCCATAAGGAACTGCAGCTTTTCGTCAGCGAATTCGATGATGTCGCCGCTTTGCAGCATGTGTGCTTCCTTGCCCACCGATTGACCGTTGACCCGCGGATAGCGGCGACCCTCGACGTGGGTGATGAAGTAGCCGTGCGGTCGGCGCGTGAGGACCGCCAGTCGATCACCACGCTTGCCGAGCGTGGCGACGACGCGGTCGAGCTCGACGATGCTGCCTGCGCGCTTTCCCGCGAGTATCTTGATCCTGCCCTTGGGAAATCGAATCCTGCCTGGCCGCGCAGACACGACGCGCGCAACTGCCGCGGGGGGTCGGGATTTCTTTCCGGCTTCGTCGGCGGCCCCATAGAGCCCGTCGATAAGCATCGTGCGCTCCAGGTCGATCGCTGAAGCCACGCGCGGATTCAGATATCGCAGATAAAAGCTGCCGAGCTCAACCACATCGCCGTGCTGCAGAATATGGCGATCCACCTGCCTGCCGTTGACGAAGGTACCGCTACCGGTTCGCAGGTCCTCGAGAACGTGATCGTTGCCGATCGACAGGATGTTGGCGTGGTCGCCGGCTACCGCAGGATCGTCGACGACGACGTGGTTATGAGCATCCCTGCCGACACTGACGCGATCCTTGTCGAGGAAGCATTGATAGATAACGGACCCGCCCTTGCTCAAGACCAGCTTTGCCATCGCTCCCTACCTCATTTGAGCCATCTAAAAACGCGAGTAACCCATCGCTGCCGGCTGGCTGCCGGGAATGGTTTCAGCACTTTGACGATAATGACCGAAACATTGTCGTACCCGCCATTATCCTTGGCCGTCTGGACCAGGTGTTGAGCGGCGAGCGGCAGGTTGCTCTTGAGCGATTGCACGATCAATTCGATGTCGGAATCGTCCACCAGGTCATTGAGGCCATCGGAGCAAAGCAGAAAGATATCGCCCGGCAGAGCCTGTACCTCGTGAATGTGCGGTGAAATGTCTTGCTCTATTCCGAGTGCTCGCGTGACCAGGCTGCGGTTGTGTGACTCGTTGGCGTCGGCGGCCGCGATGATGCCCAGCTCGACCTGATCCCGGAGCAAGGAATCGTCACGCGTGAGCAATTTCAGCGCCCTGCCCCGCAACCGGTAGATCCGCGAGTCTCCGATGTGCCCGAGGGCGACCGCATTGTCGTAAAACACGGCCACCGCCACGGTCGTTCCCATACCCTGATACGCCGTGTTGGCCTGCGCTGCCTCATAAACCGATCTATTGGCGCGTTTTATGCTTCGTTCAATAGCTAGCCGCGGCGATTGCTCGCTCGCGGCCTTTCCAAATTCACCAATGTAGGACTTGAGCTCATTGAAAATGA
>JALZAO010000230.1 GCA_030948305.1 Pseudomonadota bacterium | reverse complement strand
GTCCATGTCCGAAGCCATGCGGATTGACCGTGCCATGCGGCCGCTTGAGACGCACGGTGAGGGCCCAGCGCTCGCCGGCATGAATCTCGGGGATCGCGGCTGTTGCTTCCGCTTTTGCTCCCGCCCTTGCTCCAGCCAGAGGCCACCCGTTGTACCAGGCCAGCGACAAGCGCGAAGGCACCACGGCATCCGGGGTCAGTATCCCTTTCCACCGAAAACGCGAAGCGCGTACCGCGATCCGCCGGCTGCGGAAGATCATCGACAACGCCGACCAGTTCGATATCTCGGCCTTCCCACGCAGGCGGCAGCGCGTCGGCAAGGCGCGCATCGGCACGCCAGGCGGCGTAGAAGAATCCGGCCATGCAGACCGAGACAGCGGCGATGAGGAGCGTTGCGGCGCTTGCGATCCTGCGCCGGACACCGCCGGCACGTTTCGCATAGACCGCGCAAGCTGTCGCCACCAAGACGGGAAGGAGGAGAGTGACAACTAGCCAGGGCGAGGGCAAGCCCGGCTGCTGCTGAAGTATCACGACGCCAAGCGAAAACGCGAGCAGGAGGCAGCGCATGAGGACGATCAGAAGATCATCGAGCTTGCCGGCCGCGGGCCATCACAGGACATCGGCAAAAAAACGGCCACGCGCGCGATTGCGCACGTGGCCCCCTTGTCGCTGACGCCGCGAATGCGGCAATCGTTGATGCCGCCGCGAACGCGGCGATTAGTTCTTGACCGGCTGCTTGAGCATTTCCTGAATCTTGGCTTCGAACTGCTGGTACGGCATGGCACCGACCATCCGCACGCCCTGCAGCTTGCCGTTTTCGATCCGTCCGAGCACAAACGAAGGCGTCCCGTTGATGCCTGCCGCCGATCCTTCGGCGATGTCCTTGTCGATGGCGGCTTTGAACTTGTCCGAATCGACGCACGCCTGGAACTTGGGCACGTCCAGCGACGCCGACTGCGCGTATCCGCCGAGCTTGTCGGCCTGAAGCTGATTCGCATTGACGATCATCGTGTGCCGCAATTCCCAGAATTTGCCCTGCTCGGCCGCACAGCGTCCCGCCGTGGCGCTGCGCCGCGCATTTTCGTGGAACGGCAGCGGAAAGTCGCGGCTGATGTAGCGAACCTTGCCCGTGTCGATGAAGTTGGCTTTGATCTGCGCAAATGAGTCGTTGTGGTAGCGCTGGCAGAACGGGCACTGGTAATCGGTGTACTCGACCAGGACCAGCGGCGCATTTTCCTTGCCGACCGATAAGCCGCCGGGTGCGAAGGCCATGCTTACCTTGTCGTCGACGGGCGCCGGGGCCGCGGGTTGCGCCGGAGCCGCCGGACGCGTCTCGAGCGTCTTGCGTATGGCTTTGAGCTCGTCGAGGATCTGCTGGGCCTGATCCTGCGTAATGCCTTGTGCCCGCGCCAGCGAAACGCCACCCAAAAGGGTCGCGGCCACGGCCAGTGCGGTCAGGGTGCGAAACAATCTGATTTTCATCGTCGACCAATCCTGTAAGTTCGGGAAATCCCGGTTCGAAGGCTCCGCACGGGGCGACCACGCCGTCAGCGCAGAGATTGGACAGCATCATAGGGCTTTGCTCGGGCCTAGTCGCCGCGGACCGATTAGAGGTAACCGAGGAGGAACAAACGGTTACCTGCAGTCTGCCGGCGCAGGCGACGGGCTGAAGCGGACACCGGGCCAAGCTGGTTTCTGCGCCGTCGGCGCTCGGGCACGGAAGGACTCATGTTTTCCGCGGCCACAAGATCATCTGCGTGCAGCGAAACAGCGCGACTCGCCGCCCGCTTGCCTGCTCGGTGACCAGCGCATCCCACACCTGCGTGGCCCTGCCGAGATGCGTGGGCGTCGCGACACAGACCAGGGTCCCGTTGCGCGTCGTGCCAAGGAAGTTGCTCTTCAGCTCGATCGTCGTGAAGTTCTCCGCGCCAGGCGGCAGGTGTGCGATACAGCCGTAGCCGCACGCGGTATCCGCGAGCGCGATCACCGTTGCCGCGTGCAGGTATCCATTGGGCGCCAAGAGCTCATCGCGAATGTCGAGCTCGGCGCTGACGCGATTCTCGACAACCTCGGTAAAACGGATGCCGATCAAGCCCGGGAGGTAACCCTCTCCGCGGCTAAGGAATTTGTCCAGCGTGGCTTCCGGGCGAAGCGCCATGACCGATGTTCTCGCAGGATTTCCCTACAGCCGCTTCTCGACCCAGCTCTTGACGCTGGCCAGCGCCGCCGGCAGGCCGGCAGGATCGGTTCCACCCGCCTGCGCCATGTCCGCTCTCCCGCCGCCTTTGCCTCCAACCTGTGTCGCCACGTGATTGACCAGGTCTCCCGCCTTGATTCTGCCCGTCAGGTCCGACGTCACGCCGGCAATCAGCGTCACCTTGGTGCCGTCGGTCGAGCCGAGCACGATCGCAGCGCTCTTGAACCTGCCCTTGAGTTGGTCCATGGTGTCCCGCAGTACCTTGGCGTCAGCGCCATCGATGGTCGCGGCCAGAACCTGCGCGCCATTGACTTCGACCGCCTGGGACGCGAGATCGCCGCCCTGACTCGAGGCGAGCTTGCCTTTGAGACGCGCGAGCTCCCTTTCGAGTGTCTTGGTGCTATCGAGAAGCTGCTGAATCTTCGCGGTGACTTCCGCAGGAGGCGCCTTGAGCGCCTGGGCAGCATCGTTGAGTCGTCTTTCGAGCTGATGCGTGTGCGCAAGCGCGGCCTCGCCGGTTACCGCTTCGACGCGGCGGATGCCGGCGGCAACGCCGGACTCGAAAACGATCTTGAAGGAACCGACATCTCCCGTGCGCTGAACGTGCGTGCCGCCGCACAGCTCGGTCGAAAAGTCGCCCATGCTCAGAACACGCACCTGGTCGCCATATTTCTCGCCGAAAAGCGCCATCGCGCCGGCCTTGATCGCGTCGTCGTAGGTCATGAGCCGGGTCTCGACGGCGTAGTTGGCCCGGATCGCGCGGTTGACCAGCGCGTCAACGGTGCGGATTTCTTCCTCGGTCACCGGCTGCGTGTGCGAGAAATCGAATCGTGTGCGTTCGGCGTCGACCAGCGAGCCTTTCTGCTGCACATGATCGCCCAGGACCTTGCGCAACGCGGCGTGCATCAGGTGCGTCGCCGAATGATTGAGCGCCGCACGCTCGCGCGTGTCGGCGTCCACCTGGGCGCTGACGATGTCGCCCACGCGAAGCTCTCCGGTCTTCACCTCTCCGTGATGGCCGATGACGTCAGGCTGGACCTTTTGCGCGTCGCGCACCGCAAACAGGGTCAGACAAACACCGCTCTTGGTGAGCTCGCCACGGTCTCCGACCTGGCCACCCGACTCGGCATAAAAGGGAGTGCGATCGAGCACGACGATGCCTTCCTGCCCGGCGCTTAAAGCATCGACCGAAGTGCCGTCGCGGAACAGCGCGGTGACGCGACCTTCCGCAGAAAGAGTCTTGTAACCGTCGAACACCGTCTTTGCACCCGAGTACGGCAGCGCTCCGCCCGCCTTGAACGTCGACGCGGCGCGCGCGCGTTCGCGCTGTTTGTCCATCGCCGCGTCGAATCCCGCCTGGTCAACGCTAAAGCCTCGTTCGCGGCACACGTCGGCGGTCAGGTCCAGCGGAAACCCGAAAGTATCGTAGAGCGTGAACGCGGTTTCGCCGGGCAGCATTCTGGTGCCGGCCTTATC
>JALZAO010000229.1 GCA_030948305.1 Pseudomonadota bacterium | reverse complement strand
AGCCGGTGATGTCCTCGCCGCGCAGGCGAACGCTGCCCGCGGAGGCCTTGAGCTCGCCCGACAGAAGATTGACCAGCGTCGATTTACCGGCGCCGTTGGGTCCGATGATGGCGTGGATGCTGTGGTCGCCCAACTCCAGCGTCACTCCATCGACGGCGGTCAATCCACCGAAGCGGCGGGTCAGGTTTGCGGTCGCGAGAATGGGCTCACCCATCGTCGTCCTTCTCGCCAAGCCGGGACCGCCAGCGCGCCGCGATCGTCTGTGGCAATCCCGCCAAGCCTTGTGGAAAGAGCAGCACCGTGACGATGATGAAGCCGCCCATCAGGAGCGGCCAATGCTTGGTGAGCGTCGAGAACCATTCCTGAAGCAGAATGTACGAGAAGGTTCCGATCACTGCACCGAAAAGCGTACCCATCCCGCCCAGGATCAGCATCATGAGCACCACGCCGGACTGGTGCCAGGCCAGGAGCTCCGGATTGACGTAGCCTTCCTTGGCGGCGGCGAGATATCCCGCAAGCCCCGCCAGTGTTCCGGCGAGGACGAACGCCGCGAGCTTGTAGCGCCGCGTTGCGAAGCCGAGCGCGCGCATGCGCTGCTCGTTGGCCTTGATGCCTTGCAAGGCGCGGCCGAAGGGTGAGCGCAGGATCAGCGCCAGCAGCAGGAAAGCGCCGGCGAGGAGCGCGAGCACCACATAGTAAAAGTGCAAGTCGTCGGCGAGATCGAGTCCGGCGACGCCGGTTGCCGGCCGCGTGTTGATATAGATCCCGTCCGACCCGCCCGCGACCCGGGTGTCGTGGAAGAAGTAGTAGACCATCTGCGCGAAGGCGAGCGTGACCATGATGAAATACACGCCCGAGGTGCGCACCACGAACACGCCGATCACCAGCGCGGTGAGCGCGCTGGCGGCAAGCGACAGCGGCAGGGTGAGCCAGAAGTTGGCTGGATCGCTCGCAGGGGCCGCCATCGCGAGGGAGTACGCCGCGACGCCGAAGTAAGCCGCGTGGCCGAGGCTGACCAGCCCCGTGTAGCCCACCAGCAGGTCGAGCGACAGCGCGAAAATGGACAGGATCATGATCTTGGTCATGAGTTGCACGTAGAATTTTTCGGAGAGCGCCGGAAAAAACGCGAGGACGGCGACGCCGACGAGCAGTGACAAGGCGAGCGTGCGCGTTCGCATGGTCAGGTGCGCCCGAACAGCCCCGCCGGGCGAAACAACAGCACGATGGCCATCAGCAAGTACACCGCGACACCGGCGAGCTCGGGGACGAGTACTTTGCCGAAGGTGTCGGCGAAACCGATCAGTAGCGATGCGACGAGCGCGCCTTTGAGCGAGCCGATGCCGCCGATGACGACCACGACGAAGCAGACGATCAGCACCTGATTGCCCATGCCGGGAAATACCGACGATACCGGGGCGGCGATCATGCCCGCGAAAGCCGCCAGCGCGACGCCGGCAGCAAACACCAGCGCGTGGATCCAACGGATGTTGATTCCGAGCGACTGCGCCATTTCGGGATTGGACGCGCCGGCGCGGATCATCATGCCGAGCCTTGTCTTCTGAATCGTCACGTACATCGCCGCGGCGAGCGCGAGACAGACGGCAGACAGGAACAGCCGATACACCGGATAGGAAAGGTTTTCGGTGAGCGGCAGCGAGCCTTCGAGTATCGCGGGTATGACGACGCTGTGGACGTCGTCGCCGGCCATGATGCTGCGCAGCTCCTCGAACACCAGGATGAGGCCGAAGGTGAGCAGCACCTGGTGCAGATGATCGCGCCGATAGAGGCGAGCGATCAGCAGCCACTCCAGCGCCAGTCCCAGCGCCGCCGCCAGGATGATGCCGAGCGGCAATGCTGTCCACAGACTGCCTGTCCATTGCGTCAGCGAGAACGCGAGGTAGGCGCCGATCATGTAGAAGCTGCCGTGCGCGAGGTTGATCACGCCCATGATGCCGAAGATCAGCGTGAGCCCGCTCGCGACCAGAAACAGGAGCAGCCCGTATTGAACGCTATTGAGGACTTGAATCAGCCATTCCATGGCGCTGTTTGGTTACGCGATGACGAGCAGGTTGAGCAAAGACACAATGCAAAAAAGAAGCGGGGCATGCGCCCCGCCTTTCGGTGTCGAAACGCCTTGACGCTGTCCGGTCACGCTTGCATCTTGCAACCACTTGCGGGATCGTCGAGCGCCTTCCACGCGATTCCGATCACCTGGTTGGCGTTGCCTTCGGCACGTCGCAGGTAGATGTCCTGGATCGGGTTGTGCGCCTTGGACATGGTCCAGACTCCGCGTGGGCTGTCGATCTTGGCCTTCTCCATCGCGCTGTAGAGCGCTTTTTTGTCGCCGAAACTGCCGCGGACCGCGGACAAGCCCGCAGCAAGCAGCAGCGCCGCGTCATATCCCTGCACGGCGTAGACGTCCGCCTGCACGCCGTGAGCCTTGCCGTACGCATAGCGGAACTGCTTGTTTTTGGCGTTCTCTATGCCGTCGCCGTAATGCAAGGTCGTCAGCAGCCCTTGCGCCGACGCGCCCTGCGCTTCGAGCGTCCCGTCGGTGAGAAAGCCGGTGCCGTAGAGCGGTATTTTTTCCTTGAGACCCGCCGCCGCGTAATCCTTGGTAAGTTTCACCGCGCCGCCGCCGGCGAAGAACACGAACACGGCGTCCGGCTTCAGCGACGCGATCTCGGTCAGGAACGGCTGGAACTCGACATTGGGAAAGGGCAGATACATCTCCTTGACAATCGAGCCGCCGAGCTTGGTGAAAGCTTCCTTGAAGCTCTCGATCGATTCTTCACCCGCGCCATACTTCCACGTCAGCGTCACGACCTTGCGATGGCCGCGGTCGTACATCACCTTGCCCATCGGATGCGCCGGCTGCCAGTTGGAAAACGAGGTGCGGAAGATATTGGGCGCGCATTGGCTGCGGGTGGCGGCGTTGGCGCCGGCATTCGGAATCACCAGCAGCGTTCCGGTATCGCGCGCGACCTTGACCATGGCCATGACCACGCCGGAGTGCACCGTCCCGACCAGGACGTCGACCTTGTCGCGCTGGACGAGCCGGTTCGCGTTGTCGGTGGCCTTGGCGGGCTCCGACTCGTCGTCGACCGTGAAGAACTCCAGCTCGCGGCCTCCGAGCTTGCCGTCGCTTTCGTTGAGGGCGAGCTTGAAGCCGTTGGTGATCGCCGTGCCGAGCGCTGCGAAGGTGCCTGTATAAGGAAGCATCAGACCGACGCGGAGCTTCGCCGTCTGCGCTCTCGCCAGCGTGGGAAGCAGCGCGCCCGTTGCCGATACCGACGCGAGCGCGCCGATTTGCTGCACGAACCGACGCCGGGTGCGGTTGGTCATGGGGTTTCTCCTCCGAAGGGTGTAGGGTCTTATAGGCGGGAGATGTTAGCAGCGACGCCGCGTCCCGTCATTATCAGCATTTCCCCAAATCGGTCGGCGGCCACTCGCGACGCGAAGCCGCCTTGCGCGACGCGCCTCAACCGCGTGCCCGCAGCTTGAAGCGCTGGATCTTGCCGGTCGCCGTCTTCGGCAGCTCGGCCACGAATTCGATCCAGCGCGGGTATTTGAACGGCGCGAGGCGCGCCTTGACGTGTTCCTGCAACTCGACCGCAAGCGCCGGCGCTCCCGTCAGCCCCGGCTTGAGCACGACGAAGGCCTTGGGCTTGATC
>JALZAO010000228.1 GCA_030948305.1 Pseudomonadota bacterium | reverse complement strand
ATTTTGGCCCTGCTGGCCGTTCCGAGCTATCAAGACCGCGTTGTGAGGGATCAGATCATCTCGGCGATGCCGTTGACCGACATCGCGAAAGCTCCAGTGGCTTTGTCCTGGGCCACACTGCAGGCGCTCCCAGCGGACAACGCCAGCGCGGGATTACCGCCGGCCGAAAAGATCGTCAACAATTTCATCAGCTCGGTTTCGGTTCAGGCAGGCGCGATTCAAGTCACGTTCGGCAACAGCGCCAACGGCCTCATCAAAGGAAAGATTCTCACGCTGCGGCCCGCGGTAGTGCTCGATGCGCCCGCCGTTCCGGTGGCGTGGGTGTGCGGCGACGCCGCCGGTCCCGGCCAGATGACCATCAAAGGCGAAAACAAGACCAATATTCCCGCCAACTATCTGCCGTACAATTGCCGCGCTCCCGATCGATAGCATCGCGGCGATTCCGTCGTTCAGCGACGCAGGCTCGCAAGCTTCCGCGTTGGAATTCTCGCGTTTATAGAAGCGCGTCGCCCGGGCTTCAGGGGCCCGGGCGACGTTTTTTGGCAGAGATCGTCTCAGCTAGCGGCGATACCGTGCCCGCGCGTCGGCGACGCAGCGATCCTCGGCGTCGCCCCTGAGAGCATCGCATCGGTCACGCGCCTCTTCATAGGCATCCTCCATCCGCTCCTGCTCCGACGCGCTGCGCATTTCCTTGCGACGATAGGTCGTGCGGTCGGAATCCAGTCGCGCAGTGTAATCCGCGCGTGCCTTATCGCGGCAAGCGTCGCGCTGACTCTCGGTGCCGCTGTTGCAGGCCGCGCGCGCAGCGTCGTAGCTCTTCTCGTGCCGCTCTCTCGCGTTACGCCAGTCCGCACGCACCTTGAGCGACGCGTCCTGAATTTTCTCACCGCCGCGCTCGATGTCCTTGCCGGCGCCGACCATCGTATTGCAGCCCGCCAGCGAAAGCGCAAAGGCTCCCGCGACGATGGGTGCCATCCACTTTTTCATTTGTATCTCCAGTTAAGGTTGTAAGTCAGATGCTCGCAGCCGTTCGAGCCATCTGTTGTAAGGCCGGCGGCTTCGACGCACCGGCTGTAAGCGACGCGGCCTGCGACACGGACCCTAACGAATATCCGCTGGAGGCGGTATAGGAGCAAAGCTGAAACGGCTGTAGGACGACCGGTAATTCACGACTCTCACCGTTCGCTTGCTCAGTGCATGCGGGGCTGCGCTTGGCCGCCGCGACCGCGCGGCGTTAGAGACTCTCTAGAAGCGACCCCGCGTCGCTGCCGAGCATGGCGTTGCGCACGAGCGGGATCGGAGGCGAACCGTACCTGAGCAGCTCTCGTGAAAGTCCTTCAACGCTGCGCGTCCGCCGCGCGTGGCGGTCCAATCCTCGCGCAGTTTTATGATCATCAGCTTGCCGATCGTGTAGTTGCCGTATCCGGGATCGAACGTGCCGCGCGCGGCCTGCTGGCGGGCGCTCCCGGCACTCAGGTAAGCCTGCTCGCCAGGACATATGCTCTTCCCGGGATGTATGCCTCCCGCTCGGCCTGTGTCCACTTTAGGTCGGGTGGAGCGATTGGTAAATCGACGGCAGGTTCTTCTCACCGTGAACCCGCGGCCTTCGGGTTATGATCCGGCAGCATGAGCGTACGGCCAAACAAGCGCCGCCTTTCCGTGCCGGACATGGAGGCGATCCTTGCCGTCACGAGCAAGCTCGCGGCCCCGTTCGACCTGAGGACCATGCTGTCCGAAGTGGTAAGCGCAGCCAAGCAGGTCCTTCGCGCCGATCGCGGGACGGTGTGGCTGTATGACGCTGCGGCGGACCAACTGGTGATCGAAGTCGCCACCGGCTTCGCTCCGGTGCGCATCCCGACGAGCGTCGGTCTCGCGGGCGCCTGCGCGCGCAACCGCCAGATCATCAATGTGCACGACTGCTACGCCGACGAGCGATTCAATCCGGAAGTGGACAAGCGTTCCGGCTATCGAACGCGCTGCATGCTCTCTTTGCCGCTGGTCGACCACAAGGACGGCCTGGTCGGCGTGATGCAGGTCCTGAACAAGGTCGACGGGGTCTTCGAGGAGAACGACGAAGCGCTCGCCATCGTATTGGCGGCGCAGTGCGCGGTCGCCCTACAACGGGTGCGCATGACCGAGGACCTGATCGAAGGCGAGAAGATGCGCCAGGAGCTGGAGACGGCCCGCGTGGTGCAGATGAGCACATTGCCTGCGACGATGCCATTGGTTTCCGGCTACGACATCTACGGCACCTTCAAACCCGCCGAGCTCACGGGCGGAGACACATTCGACCTGTCGGTCCTCGATCAAGGACTGCTCGCCGTTCTGGCTGACGCCACGGGCCATGGCATCGCCCCGGCGCTTTCGGTGACGCAGATGCACGCTATGCTCCGAATGGCTTTCCGTCTCGGCGCCGACCTCGAAACCGCATTTATCCAGGTCAACAATCAGCTGGCCGAAATCCTGGCAGACGACCGATTCATCACCGCCTTCGTCGGGATCCTGGATCCGTCCACGCACCGGGTGCGCTTTCACAGCGCCGGCCAGGGCCCGATCCTGCACTTCCAGGCGGCCAGCGGGACGTGCGCGACTCACAAGCCCACCAGCTTTCCGCTAGGTGCCATGCATCTCTCTTCGCTGCCACCAGCGACGATCCTGGACATGCGGCCGGGCGACGTTCTGCTCCTTCTTTCGGATGGCATTTACGAGTATCGCAGCGAAGAGAGCGAGGACTTCGGGCAGGAGCGGGTTGAGGCCATTGTTCGGGACCACCATCGGAAAACCGTGGCCGAGCTGGCGGGCATCCTGCTCGAGTCGGTGCGGCGATTCGCCGGAGACGCGCGACAGGAAGACGACATGACCGTAGTCCTGGTGAAGCGCGAGCCGCGACCATGACGGCTCACCGGAGCTTCAGGCGCAGTTTCGACTCGATCCCGGACATCTTCGCCCTCACTGCGGAGGTATTTGCCAGCGAGCACATCGACCCCGCCTTGCTGCCGAGCGTGGACTTGACGCTGGAGGAGTTGTTCACGAACATGGTCAAATACAGTGCCTCGAGCGCGGCGGTGCGCATCGACGTGGCCAAGGTCCCAGGCGGCGTGGAAGTGACGCTGACCGACTATGATGTCGAGCCGTTCGATGTCACGCAGGCACCCGACGCGGACATCGATCTTCCGGTCGAGCAGCGCAAGCCCGGGGGACTGGGCCTGCATTTGATCCGGCGCCTGGTGGACTGCGTGCACTACGAGTATTCCACGGAGAGCCGGCAGAGCCGGATCACATTTCGAAAAACGCAGGCGGGAGCGTCGGCTTCCGATCGCGGAACGGTCGCAGGGAGTGCGAATGCTCACGATTGATGTTGGCGCGGACGGCGGCGTCCTCATTGCCGGGCGGTTGGATGCCGCCCAGTGTCCGGCCGCCCAGGCGTTTCTCGATCAGGTCCAGGGAACGGTCACGCTCGACTGCAGCCGCCTGGAATACATCTCGAGCGCCGGTCTGGGCGTATTGCTGAAGACGCAGAAGCGATTGATGGGATCGGCGGGCAAGCTTCGTTTGTCGGGCGTCAACCGCCATCTCCAGGACATATTCGTCTATTCGGGGTTCGACAAGATCTTCGAGATCGAACCCTCCCCTTAGCGTCGTACTGAGCACCGGCCCAACTTTCCCGACCGTCGCGTG
>JALZAO010000227.1 GCA_030948305.1 Pseudomonadota bacterium | reverse complement strand
TACCTGCGCGGCGTCGTTCAGATCGCGCACCAGGCCGGTAAAAGTCGCGACCGCGCCAACGCGCGTGTCCCCCGCCCGTAATGTGGCGAGCTCGGATGAGACGTCGAAATCCTGTTCCTGGATCCGGACGGCCATGGAGTGTCAGCCTCCGGTCACCGGTGGAAACAGGGCCACCTCGTCCTCGCTGCCGATAAGCGTGGTCGTCTGCGCAAGGTCGTGATTCACCGCGACGCGCACCGCCCGGCCCGACGCAAGCTCCTGGGACCAGGCGCCGCCTCTCGTTCTCAGCCAGGCCAGCAGCGCGCCGACGGTGCCGATGTCGCCGGGCAATTCGACGTGCTCGGTCGACCTGCCGAATGCATCTCGGAGCCGGGCCAGGTAGACGATACGGACCATGTTCGGGTTCTAGGACGGGCGGGATGTGCCGATTCTATCGCATCGACAAAAAACGCCAGCGGAAAATACGCTGGCGTCGCGGCGGTCAAGCGCAGCTCAAGAGCGTTTAGAACTTGAACTGCACGCCCAGGGTGACTTGATCGGTTTCCGGCAGCAGACCCGCGTTCACGTTTTCCCCGCCAAAGCGATTGAAGCGCGAGTATTCCACGCGCAGGCCCAGGACCTGCGTCAGGTCGTAACGCAGGCCGACGCCATAATTGACGCCGTCGCGCAGCCGCCGCGCGTCTGCGGCGAGCAAGGTCACCGGTGCCAACAACGCCCGGCCATCGGTCTGCGCATAGCCCAAGCGACCGTACAGCGAAAGGCTGTGCACGAATTCCCAGCTGGTATACACATCCGCGTTCCAGGTCCGCGTCGGATCCGACAGGCCGAGACCGACGCTGCTGACTCCGATCGATCCAGGACGCAAGGCGTACTTGTCGTTGGCGTTGAACGCCGCCTCGACCGAAATGTCGCTGGACCAGCGATAACCGCCAAACACCAGCGCGCGCTGCGTGGCGTCCTCGGCCGTGGGCGTGGCAAAGTGATTCCAGGCGAACGGCAGCTTGCCGAGCACAAGCCCCATCGCATCGGCGCCGCCATCGCGAACCGAAACGCCGCCGTAAAAGCCGTCCTGGGCGGCCGCGCTGCCGGCGGCAACCATGACCGATGTGGCCAGCAACATTGTCCGAAGTGTCTGTTTTTTCATCATTTCAGTGCGCGCTATGCACCACCTATACCTGCTTGATGCACAGAGATCTCCACAGTTTCACCTTACGCCCGGGGTTTTCGGAAGTCAATTCGCCGGTTAATTGATCCGACGGCCGGCACACCCGGGTGTTGCAAGAATGCCAGCGAGCGGTTCGGGATCCTGATTGGAGACGATTCAGGCGCCGGAGTTCCTGCCGCCGGCCGCGCGCCAGGCTTCGGGCGAGCTAGCGCGATTGCGCGCGGGCGACGATAAATGCGGCGATCGGCGCAATGTCTCCCAGATCGAACACGGGGAGCGGCGTGGCAAGCGGCCCGTCGGTGGCCACGGCGACGATGTTCTTGTCGCCCGGATGCAGCATCGACTTGCCGACGCTGGCGCGGTAGACCTCGAGCTTTGGAATCGCAGCGCTTTTAAAGCCTTCGACCAGCACCAGATCGCACGGCGAGAGCTGCGCCAGCGCCCCATCGAGCGAAAGCTCAGGTGCGCCGCGAAGCTCGTGCATCAATGCCCAGCGCACCGCAGAAGTGACCATGACCTCCTGGCAGCCGGCTTCGCGATGACGGTGCGAATCCTTGCCCGCCTGGTCGATGTCGAACTCATGGTGCGCGTGCTTTACCAGCGAGACCACCAGGCCTTTGGCGCGCAGCTGCGGTATGAGTCGCTCGACGAGCGTCGTCTTGCCACTGCCCGACCAACCGGCGAACCCGAAAACCTGCATCACACCCACCGTTTGCGCCGCAGCGCCGTGTCGTGCACTGGCGTCTTCGTTCCTGCTGCCGTATCGCTACGGCGGCGCGCTACTGCCGATGACTGCGTTGATGAATTCGCCCTTGGCGTGGGTGTAGCCAGCGGGATCGCTGGTTCCGGATTCGAGAATTGCGCGCTTTCTCGCCTGATACGCGTCGCGCAATTTGGGATCGATGCGCAAAACGTCGCGGAACCGGTAGAGCGATTTTGCTTCCGCCGATTCCGCCGCGACGATATGCACGTGCAGCCGGTAGATTGCATCCTCGTACTCGATTGCGCCGACGCGCATCGGACGGTCATCCGGAAACTCGTGTCCGGCGCGCTGGTGCTGAAAGCCGAGGCGATCGATTGCCTGACGCGTCTCATTCAATCTTCCGCGCGGATAGAGCGCGACGAGGTCGACGATGCCCTTGCCCGCGCATCCGGGTATCGCGGTGCTGCCAATGTGTTCGGCCTTCACCCACGGTGCGGCGGCTTCGATCAGCGCGATGACGCGCTGCGCCGCCGCCGGTGCCGCATAATCGTATTCCACGTAAGTAGGCGACAGAATCGCATACGGCAGTATCTGCGACATCGCGTTTTCCCGAGCTGTTCCGCCGGGGATTGTACCTCGTATAATGCCGTGCTTAGTGTCGTGCTTGGTGTCCCGCTCAGCGTTGTACTGGCTCGCGCGCTAATCGCGGCTCGGCGGAACGTCTTACGGAGCCCCGGGTCTGAAGGTACTGCATGACAGCATCATCACTGACCGTTCCATCCGTTACCGGAACCATCGCCAACGCGATCGAAAAGGTCGTCTCCAGCGTGCCTGCGAGCCGCGAGCGAGCCGTGCCGGAGCCCACTCTCGCGGCGCGCAAGCTAGCGCGCAAGGCCGCGCGCCGCGCCGCGGCTTTATCGGGCGCGTTGGCATTGCCACCGGGCGCGTTGGGCATGCTGACGGTCATCCCGGACCTGATCGCGATCTGGCGCATCCAGGCGCAAATGGTTGCCGACATCGCAGGCTTGTACGGACGAGATATGCAGCTCACCCGCACGCACATGATGTATTGCCTTTTTCGCCATGCGGCAACGCAATTGGCGCGCGACGTCGTCGTGCGCGCCGGGGAACGGCTGGTGTTTCGCCAGCTTTCGGGCAGCGCCATGCGCAGCGTCTTGACCAGCGTCGGCCTCAATGTCACGCAGCGCGTCGCCGGCACCGCGGCCAGTCGCTGGGTGCCCTTGGTGGGCGCCGCGGCGGTCGCGAGCTATGCCTATTTCGACACCACGCAAGTAGCGAAAACGGCGATCAACCTGCTCGAGACGCCGCTGCTCGACACTCCGGTGTGATAGGACTCGCTTCACCGGATATGGGATCCAGCGATTGCGGGGTAAAGCTGCTGGCAGGATCGAAGAGAAATGCTTCGGTGAATGACAACAGCATGGCGCTCCCGCTGGCGGTAGCTGCGATCCCGAGCGCTGACTAGCGGCCGAAAATCCGTTTCAGGGTTTTTCCGACCGGCCCGGGCGAGGTCGAGCCGGAAGATGGGGCTGCCTGCGCCGACGCAGTGGGCGTGGCGCCGCTTTGCCCCAAGGCCACCCGACATGGGCCAGGACCTCCGCGGGCCGCCGCCGACAGCAATGATTCCCCGACGATGGACAAGCCTCCCGAATAGATTGCCGCACCTATCTTAGCCGCGGCGGTGGCAGAGCCCACCGCATCGACGTGGACGGAAGGCGATCGAAACGGGCCCTGAAACCGAACCAGGCTGGCGACTTGCGGAACCTCGATCGGGATGCCTTGCCGGACCTGCGGCTTG
>JALZAO010000226.1 GCA_030948305.1 Pseudomonadota bacterium | reverse complement strand
GCAACTCGTGGTGGATGCCGTCTCCCATTGGGGCGGCGGCGTGACCAGCGTCGGATTCATCACCGCGGCGGCTTTTTTGTTCATCGGCTGCTTCATCGACGCGATTCCCGCGATCATTATCGTCGGAACCATCCTCGCGCCGCTCGCGGCCAAGGTCGGCATGCACCCGATCCACTTCGCGATCATCGGCGTGATCTCGATCGCCTACGGCCTGGTCACACCGCCGTACGGCCTGTGCCTGATGATCGCCTGCTCCATCGGCGGCATCAAGATCAAGGATGCGGTGAAGGACACCGCCATTCTTTTCATTCCAATGCTGCTGGTGCTGTTGATCGTGATATTGTTTCCGTCTCTGATACTTTGGCTTCCGCGCTTGTTGATGCCGCAGTTCGTGAAGTAGATAAGGCAGGAAATCATGTTGCAAACGAAGCCGCTTTCGCCCGGTTTCGGGCTGGAAACTTCGGGCGTTGACGTTTCGAAGCCGTTGTCGGCTGCGGCGTTCGACGAGCTCGAGCGCACCTTCTTCCAGGGCCAGGTGCTGGTGCTTCGCGCTCAGTCGCTGACGCCTGCGCAATTCGTCGCCTTTGCGCGCCGCTTCGGCCCGCCCGAGCCGCACGTGATCGACCAGTTTCATCATCCGGCCGATCCGAACATATTGATCCTCTCCAACCGGAAAAAAGACGGCCAGCCGGTCGGGCTCGCCGATGCCGGCACGTACTTCCACACCGACTATTCGTATCTGCAGGTGCCCGCGCGCGCGACCATGCTCTACTCGATCGAGGTTCCGAAATCCGGCGGCAATACGCTCTTTGCCAATCAATACGCAGCCTACGATGGCTTGTCGGAATCGATGCGACGCCGCATCGCGCCGACGGTCGCGGTCCACCACTACGGCAACCGCAAGGAAGCCAACGACGCGAGCCGCATCGCCGCGTCGCCGCTGACCGCGGAGCAGAAAGCGAAGATGCCGCTGATCACGCATCCGCTGGTGCGCTCTCATCCGGTGACCGGACGCAAGGCGCTGTACGCGGTGTCGGGCAGCTCGTATGGCATCGTCGGCATGCCCGAAGATGAGGCGGTGGCACTGCTCGACGAGCTGGCCGCGCACGCGACGCAGCCGAAATACGTGTACAGCCTGGCCTATCGGGTCGGCGACGTGGTCATCTGGGACAATGCGTCGCTTCTGCACTCGGCGACGCTTACCGACCCGGACGATCCGCGGACTCTATGGCGGATCACCATCAAGGAACCCTCGGCCAAGCTCGACGCGCTGGATGTCCTGGCGCCGACCTTCGCGTCGGACTCGATGTAGGTCGCGGCCTAGGCTGCCGTCAGGCGCGACAGGGAGGGGTTTTGCAGTAAACTTGGGCTGACGCGATCACAACACCCCGCGCGGATCGACCCCACCGATGCAACGCTCCTTTCACACCGCCGTCCTCACCTTCGTCTTCTCGCTGCTCATGCTCGGCATGCAGCTCGAGGGACAGCGGCACGCGCTGCAGCATCTTGGTGACCGGCTGCACCGGCCGCACGAGCAAGGCTTGCAACTGCCTCCGGGCGAGATCGTCTGCGCCGAGTGTGCGCTGCTCGCCGGGACGGCGAACGCAGTTGCCGGCAGCGATGCATCGACGCTGCCCGCCGTGGCCGCCAACCAACGCTTTGACGCACGGTTCCTGTCGCAAAGCGCCGCCGCGCCCACTTACTACTCGAGCCGCGCCCCTCCCGTCCTCCTTTAGTGTCCACGCCAACGCGCCGTCTCTCGCGGCGCGATTGTTCAATGGCTAGAGGAGCTCGATCGTGTCCAAGTTCACGCGTATATCCGGCGCATCGGCGCTGGCGCTTTTTTTGCCGGTGCTCTTGTCGGGTCCGGCGCAGGCAGCAACCGACGCCGACCTCGCGGAGATTCGCGAGCAGATCAGGCAACTGAAGGAAAGCTACGAAGCGCGCATTCACGCGCTCGAGCAAAAACTTAAGGAGGCCGAGACCGTGAAGCCCACGGAGGCCGCAGCCGCGCCGGCACCTGCCGTCGCTGCCGCGCCACAAGCTGCATCGTCCGCCTCCGGTATCGCAGCATTCAACCCGGCGATTTCGGCGGTGCTGCAGGGAAGGTACGCCAACCTCTCGCAGGATCCCTCGAAATTCTCTATCGGCGGCTTTGCGCCCGGCCGCGATATCGGGCCGGGGCGCCGCGGCTTTTCGCTCAGTGAATCGGAGCTCGCGATTTCCGCCAGCGTCGACCACTTGTTCGCCGGCAACCTTATCGTCTCCCTCAGCCCGGAGAACACCGTCTCGGTCGAGGAAGCGTACGGCATCTACACCGCGGCGCCGTACGGCCTGGTGCCCAAGTTCGGCCGCTTCTTTTCGGGGCTCGGCTACATGAACGAGCAGCACCAGCACGCGTGGGATTTCATCGACGCCCCGCTTGCGTATCAGGCATTTCTCGGCGGCCAGTACTCCAACGACGGGCTGCAGGTCAAATGGGTGGCGCCGACCGATCAATTTCTCGAGTTCGGCGCCGAGGTCGGCAACGGCGACAATTTCCCCGGCTCGGCTCGCAACAAGAACGGCGCCGGGTCCGCCGCGGTATACGCCCATACCGGAGGCGATGTCGGCGCGAGTCAGAGCTGGCGCGCCGGACTCTCCTACTTGAAGACTCGTGCGCAGGACCGCCAGTACTCCCAGCTCGACCTGGCCGGCAACAACGCACAGGTCGGATTCAACGGGACGAGTCACGTCGCCATCGCCGATTTTGTCTGGAAGTACGCGCCCAACGGCAATGCCCTGCAGACCAACTTCAAGGTGCAGGGCGAACATTTCTGGCGTCGTGAAAACGGTGATTTCACCTACGACGTCGACGGCGCGCTGCGCCTGACCAACGCCTCGGCGTATACGTCGCGGCAGAACGGCTGGTACCTGCAGGGCATCTACCAGTTCATGCCTTACTGGCGTGTCGGCACGCGCTACGACCGGCTCGATCCGGGTCACGTGGATTACGGCACGAATGCGGCTTACCTGAATTCGCCGGCGTTCCATCCGGAGCGCTACACCATGATGCTCGACTACACGCCGTCGGAATTCAGCCGCATCCGCCTGCAGTGGGGACAGAGCAAGACGCAGGCCGGCGTGACCGACAATCAGCTATTCGTGCAATACATCCTGACGCTGGGCGCGCACGGCGCGCACAAATTCTAGAGGAGCAGGCGATGAGATCGTACTTGCAATGTCTGCTGGCAATGCTGGTAGCCGCATGGGTAGCACCCGCGGCCGCGGCGCTCAGCGTTTTCGCGACCGTACCCGAATGGGCCGCGCTGACCGAGGAACTGGGCGGCGACAAGGTCAAGGTCTATACCGCGACCAACCCGCTGCAGGACCCGCATCATGTCGAGGCCAAGCCGAGCTTGATCGGCCGCGCCCGCGGCGCGGATCTCGTCGTCGCCACCGGCGCAGAGCTCGAGGTCGGCTGGCTGCCGCTGGTGACCCAACAGGCGGGTAATCCCAAGGTGCAAGCGGGCAAGCCGGGTTATTTCGAGGCGGCCCCGTTTGTTCCGATATTGAACAAACCGGCACGACTGGATCGCTCGGAGGGCGACGTGCATGCGGCTGGCGATCCACACATCCAAACCGATCCACGCAATATCGCTCGCGTGGCGGGGCCGCTCTCAGTGCTCCTGGCCGAGCTCGATCCCGAAA